>JBBDYI010000284.1:0-638 GCA_040901705.1 Pirellulales bacterium
CCGCGGCGCGATGCGCCGCTGGTGGTTGACGGCAAGCTCGACGATTGGGGCGATGCGTGGCTGCCGATGCCCGCCAGTCCGTTGGTGCTGGGACCGGCGGAAGATTGGAAAGGGCCGACCGACGCCGGCGTGACGATTCAAGCGGCCTACGACGACAACTTCTTGTACCTGGCCGCGCGGGTCGAGGACGAGCAGTTGCTCGATGAGGGCGACGGCATCGAGTGGCGCGTCGACACGCGGCCGCTGTTGGCCCGCGCGGACGACACGCGGCTGCGGGGTGGCGCGTATCGGATTTCGGTCACTGCGCCGGATGCCAAGGGGAAGTGGACGGCCCGCGTGAGCGGCTTCGCTCGCGGCCGCGTTTTCGAGGGCATGAAAGACGCCGCCGTTCGCCGTGCGGGCGGGTACGACGTCGAAGTGGCGCTGCCGCTACGGTTCATCACGGCGAATCAGAGCGATTGGCAAAGCCTACAGCTTACGGCCATCGTCGAAGACACCGACGAAGCGGGCAAGAAACCGGTCCGTGTCGTGTGGCGAGGATCGAATCAACTCGACGAGCGAAACACAAACTACGGGCAATTCGTGCGGCAACCGTAACTGTAGCCGCGACTCGGCACATGCAGAAAAAGTCCCGGGGG
>JBBDYI010000284.1:648-16504 GCA_040901705.1 Pirellulales bacterium
GCCAGGTCTGGCGGAAGACCTGACGCGAGCCGTCACGGGACTAAAACCCGGCCCAGGCAAGAGCCGAGAAAGAGACCAAACAGAATGTCTGCCGCCGACTGGTGGCATAGCGGCGAACAAAGTCGCACCCACAAGCTCGACAACACGGTTCTGTATTAGCAACCGCAGTGCCGAAACTGGCATCGGCCGCGTTTTAGGTCGCGGCACAGGAGCATAAAGCTCGTCAGCGCAAAGGATTGCGGCGATTTCGAAATCTTGGATCAAATCGCAGCGTCCGCGATCGAAGTCCATGCTTGCCGGACCGACGGGCAAATACTGCCGCGATCGCAGGCACGCCCGTGGCGGTGGGTTGCGCGATGGCGTCCTCGTTCGTGCAACCGTGCGAACGTTGATATCGCATTCGCCGGAACTCGTGCTTAGAATCGAGTTTGCCGCCGAAAAACCACGCGGCGCGCGAATTGGCCGGCTGACGCTGGTGGGTCGAACGCAAGCAATAACAGACTTCGATGCCGCGAGCCAAATCTATCCTGATTATCGCCTCCGTCGTGCTCGCCGCGTCGACGGCCGCAGCGACGGCGACCAACGCCCAGGCGGCGACGTTCGCGGGGCTTGGCGATCTGCCCGGCGGATTGTATTCCAGCGGCGCGAACGGCGTTTCGGCCAACGGCTGTGCGGTGGTGGGGGTCGCCAGTTCCGCGGCGGGCAGCGAGGCGTTTCGCTGGACGCTCGCCGAGGGCATGATCGGCCTCGGCGATTTGCCGAGCGGCATGGTCAGCAGCGGGGCATGGAACGTTTCTGCCGATGGCCGGGTCGTCGTCGGCACGAGCTCGTCGACCGGCGGGGCAGAGGCCTTTCGCTGGACCGCCGAGACGGGCATGGTTGGGCTGGGCGACTTGCCGGGTGGTCCGGCGTTCAGCGTCGCCCACGGCGTTTCGGCCGACGGCAATGTAATCGTCGGCTATGGCCACACCGACGCCGGCCAAGAGGCGTTTCGCTGGACCGCGGCAACCGGCATGGTGAGCCTCGGCGATTTCACCGGCGGCGAACTGTATAGCGCCGCGGCCGGAATCTCCGCGAATGGAAATATTATCGTCGGTCTGGGCAGTAGCGACGCAGGGATCGAAGCCTTCCGCTGGACCGCCGGCGGCGGCCTCGTCGGACTCGGCGGCATTCCCGGCGGGAACTTTTTCAGCGGCGCGAATAGCGTATCGGCCGACGGTTCGATGGTCGTCGGCGTCGACTTCTCGAACCTATCCGGCGAGGCGTTCGTCTGGTCCACTTCGGCCGGCATCAGCCCGCTGGGACTATTGCCGGGCGCGAGCAGCTTCGACACCAGCCAGGCCTACGACGTTTCGGTGCAGGGGCACGTGGTCGCCGGCTTCGCGAGTTCGCCCGGCGAGGGGAACGTTGCCATCGTTTGGGACGAATCGCACGGCATCCGCCGCGTCGACGAACTACTCGCGTCGCTCGGCGTCGAACTGACCGGCTGGCGACTGACCGAGGCGACCGGAATCTCCGACAACGGCCAAGTGATCGTCGGCCGCGGCTACAACCCCAGCGGGTCCGGCGAAGCCTGGATGGCCGTGGTTCCGCCGCTGGCCAGCCCGACGAACCCGGGAGACGTCAATAACGATGGCCGCGTCGACCGCGCGGACCTGGCGGTGCTGCTCGGCAACTTCGGCACGTATTGCGGCGCGGGCTTCTTCGAGGGCGACCTGAACCTCGACGGTGGCGTGTCGATGGCCGATGTAATGCTCTGGCATCAAATGGCGGGCACGGTGTACACCGGACCGCAAGCAGCCGCGGTCGCCGAGCCGACCTCGACGACGCTCGCTTTCGTCGGTCTACTGGCGGTTGCGGCTGGATGGACGCGGCGCAAGCTCGTGCATGCGTAAGGTGCGCGTATACGATGCGCATGTAGGGTGGGTCGAACGAAGGTGAGGCCCACCGCGTGCTCGATTGATTGGCCGTGCGCAGTGAACCGCACTTGCGTTCGACCCACCCTGCGAACCCGTCGCTGCGAACCCGTCACTCATCAATCGCAGTCAATATCTCCCTCACAGAGGATTCCGCACGTGTCGACCGACGCCCGCGCACTGAACTTCATCGAAGAGATCGTCGAGGAAGACCTCCGCACGAAAAAATACGAAGGCCGCGTGCAGACGCGGTTTCCGCCGGAGCCAAACGGCTATCTGCACATCGGCCACGCCAAGAGCATCTGTCTGAATTTCGGCCTCGCCCTCAAATATGGCGGGCTGTGCAATCTGCGATTCGACGACACCAACCCGACCAAGGAAGAGACCGAGTACGTCGATTCGATCATGGAAGACGTCCGCTGGCTCGGCTTCGACTGGGGCGACCGGCTGTTTTACGCCTCGGACTACTTCGAGCAGCTTTACGACTACGCCCTGCATCTGATCAACGCCGGCAAAGCCTACGTCTGCGATCTCTCGGCCGATCAGACGCGCGAATTCCGCGGCACGCTCAAGGAGGGCGGCCGCAACAGCCCGTATCGCGATCGCCCGGTCGCCGAGAATCTCGACTTGTTCCTGCGGATGCGAGCCGGCGAGTTTCTCGATGGCACGCGCACCCTGCGGGCGAAAGTCGACATGGCGCACCCCAACTTCAACATGCGCGACCCGGTGATGTACCGCATTCTGCACGCGCATCATCATCGCACCGCAGACAAGTGGTGCATCTACCCGATGTACGACTGGACCCACGGGCAGAACGACTCGCAGGAGAAGATCACGCATTCGATCTGCACGCTCGAATTCGAGAACCACCGCCCGCTGTACGACTGGTTCATCAAGGAACTAGGCATTTACGCGCCGCGGCAGATCGAGTTTGCCCGGCTGAACCTCACCTACACGATCATGAGCAAGCGGTGGCTGCTGCAGCTCGTCAAGGAGAAGCACGTCGGCGGCTGGGATGACCCGCGGATGCCAACCATCTGCGGGTTCCGCCGCCGCGGGTACACGCCGGAATCGATCCGCACGTTTTGCGAACGGATCGGCGTCGCCAGGTTCAACAGCACGATCGACATGCAAGTGCTCGAAGGAGCGATCCGCGACGATCTCAACCGCCGCGCCAACCGCGTGATGGCCGTGCTGCGGCCGCTGAAGGTCGTGATCGAAAACTACCCCGATGGCCAGATCGACGAGCTGGAAGCGATCAACAACCCCGAAGACGCATCGGCCGGCACGCGAAAAGTGCTGTTTTCCAAGACCATCTACATCGAGCAGGACGATTTCCGCGAGGAGCCGCCAAAGAAATACTTCCGCCTCGCGCCGGGCGTCGAAGTGCGGCTGCGGTATGCGTACTTCATCAAGTGCGTCGACGTGGTGAAGAACGCGGCCGGCGAAGTGGTCGAGGTCCGCTGCACCTACGACCCAGCCACCCGCGGCGGCAACGCACCCGACGGCCGCAAGGTGAAAGGCACAATCCACTGGGTCTCGGCCGAGCACGCCCTCTCGGCCGAAGTGCGGCTGTACGATTACCTGTTCAACCAGCCCGACCCCAGCGACGTGCCGGAAGGACAGACGTTCCTGGTGAATCTCAACCCCAACTCACTCGAAACGATTGCCGACGCGAAGCTCGAACCAAGCCTAACCAACGCCAAGCCCGGTGATCGCTTCCAGTTCGAGCGGCTCGGCTACTTCTGCGCCGACACGAAAGAATCGCAACCCGGCAAACCGGTCTTCAACCGCACAGTGACGCTGAAAGACACTTGGGCGAAGGTGGAGCGGAAGGGGTAGCGGCAATGCTCGCAGCTTGCGAAAATCCTTGCCGGCTTAGTCTCGCGGCATTGCGAACCTCCAACCTCCAACCTCCAACCTCCAACCTCCAACCTCCAACCTCCAAGCCCGATGTCCTGCCACGCTGCCCACCTCATCGGTATTGACGAATCGACCACCAAGACTGGCGTCGGCGTCCGCTCGGCCGACGGCGAGCAAGCCTATGCCGCCATCGACGTTCGCGGCGCGACCGCGTGGCGCGACCAACCGGCGTTCGACTTGGCCGAACTGCCCGGCATGATCGCCGATGTGCTTGCGATTCTCTCCGCGAGCAAGCCGGCGAAGGGCAGCGGCGAACCGGTCGCGTGGCGGTTCGACGGCGACGCCGGTTCGCTGTCGTTTTCGGTTCGGCAGCACGACATGGTCCTGCTGGGCGACGACGACCAGCCGCTCATCCCCACCCTCACGTGGCAATGCAACGCCGCCACAGCCGAAGTCGCCGCCTTGCGGGCGGCCGGCGCTGAGAACGCGGTCGGGCGGATCGAAGAACGGTTCATCCTGCCGAAGCTGATGTGGGTGCTTGCCCGGGAGCCGAGCCTGCGGTCGAAAGTCCGCCGCGTGATGACCACCGGCGATTGGGCAGCATATATGTTGACTGGCGAGTGCCGGCTGTCGACTTCCGATGCGTTGAGCAACGGTCTGCTCGTCCAGGCGACGAAGAAACTCGCCGCCGACACGATCGCCGCGGCCGGGCTAGATCCGGCTTGGTTTCCCGAGGTGATTCAAAGCGGCCACGTGGTCGGGACGGTTCGTGCGACCGATCAACTGCCGCCGACCTGGTCGGTGGTCGGCGAGATATTGGCCGGTTGGAACGTCGTGGCCGGCTTGGGCGACAACCACGCCACCGGCGTCGGCTGCGGCGGGCTGGTCGACGACGCGACAATCGTCGTTTCCGCCGGCACCAGCGGCACGATCAACCGCCGCGTGGGCACCAAGTGCAAATTGCGCGGCGCGGCGGCCTGTTTTGAGTTCTACGACGATCGGCTGCTGTTGATGATGCTGGCCGACTGTGCGGCGTGGTACGAACGGTTCGTGGCCGGTGATGGAGAAGGAAAGTCGTACGCCGAGTTGAACGCAGCGGCCGCGGAGACCGATCTGGCCAATGTTCGCCGCGTCGTGCATCATCCGGCCGCCGCCGCCGAACAACGTGAAGCGTATCCAGCCGAGTGGTCGACGATGACGCTTGGCGAAAAAGTCGCCAGCACGCAGCTTTCGATCGTGGCGGAACTGCTCGCCTTGGCGAAAGCAATGCTCGGCGAGGCCGACGGTGCGCCGCCGGTCAAACGGTTTGTGCTCACCGGCGGAATGAGCCAATCGCCGCTCATTCAGCAGGCGTTCACGGCGGGCGTTGGCGTCCTCGCGCCATCGGCCAAAGTATTGGTCGGTGCCCAAAGCGACGAGCTTTCTTATCAAACCGGGGCCTACGGCGCGCTAATCAATGCGTCGCTGCCCGAGCGCGGCGGCGATTTGGCGTCCGTCTGCCGGGAACTGTGCCCGCTCAAGCCATGTGCGAAAGACGCCGAGCATCATGCCGCGTTGCAATCGCTGTTAACAAGCTGGCTCGATGCGCCATAGACGCGGCGTTGTCTCGTAGGGTGCTCTGTGAGCACCGGCGATGGCGATCGAGCGCAAACGTGCGTTGCGACATGCGCAAGGTGCTCACAGAGCACCCTACGAGACAACGCCCATTCGTTTCGCCTATGCCAGCAGCTTTTCGACGACGTTGCCATGCACGTCGGTCAAGCGGAACTTGCGGCCTTGATACGCGAAGGTGAGCCGCTCGTGGTCGAGGCCGAGCAGGTGCAGGATCGTCGCCTGCAAATCGTGGATGTGGACGGGGTCTTCGACGGTGTGGAAACCGAGTTCGTCGGTCGCGCCGAGCGTGATGCCCCGCTTCACGCCGCCGCCGGCCATCCAGATCGTGAACGCTTGCGGATGGTGGTCGCGGCCCAAACTGCGGCCGAGCGCGGCGTTCGACTCGACCATCGGCGTGCGGCCGAATTCGCCGCCCCAAACGATCAGCGTGTCGTCGAGCAGTCCGCGTTGCTTGAGATCGCGGACCAACGCCGCCGCCGGTTTATCGGTCAGCCCGCATTGCGTCCGCACGCCGCCGGCCACATCGCTGTGATGATCCCACGCCTCGTGAAATAGTTGCACGAACCGCACGCCCCGTTCGACCATTCGCCGCGCCAGCAGACAGTTGTTGGCGAACGACGCCTTGCCGGGCGTCGCTCCGTACATATCGAGCGTTTGCCGCGATTCGCCGGAGACGTCCATAAGTTGCGGCGCGCTGGTCTGCATGCGATAGGCCATCTCGAACGCGGCGATCCGCGAGGCGATTTCCGGGTCGCCCACGTCGGCGAGCCGCTGGCGGTTCAACTCCTGCACCAGGTCGAGCGTGTCGCGCTGCAATCGCCCATCGACGCCCGGCGGGTTCGAGACGTTGAGCACGGCGTCGCCCTGCGAGCGAAACACGACGCCCTGATAACTCGTCGGCAAGAACCCAGCCCCATAGTTCGCCGCACCGCCGCTCAAGCCACCGCCGCTGGTCAGCACGACGAACGCCGGCAGGTCCTCGGCCTCGCACCCCAAACCATACGTGACCCACGCACCCATGCCCGGTCTGCCCGGCAAGGGGCTGCCGGTGTTTAAGAATATCTGCGCCGGCGCGTGGTTGAACTGATCGGTGTGCATCGAGCGGACGATGGCGACGTCGTCGGCGACGCCGGCAAGGTGTGGCAGCATTTCGGAAAACTCCGCCCCGCTTTGCCCATGCCGGGCAAACTTGAACCGCGGCGCGAGCACCTGCGCATCGGGCCGGATGAAGGCGTACCGTTGGCCCGCAATCACCTCGGGCGGGATCGGCTTGCCGTCGTACTTGACCAACTGCGGCTTGTAATCGAATAGGTCGAGCTGGCTCGGCGCGCCGGCCATGAACAGGAAGATCACCCGCTTGGCTCTCGGCGCGAAATGCGGCGGGCGTGGACCAATCGCGGATGGCGAAGCGCGGACAGCGGCGGCGGCGCTCGTATCGCCTCGGGCGGGCGAGGCTTTCGCCAGCAGCGAGGCCAGCGCAATCTTGCCCAATCCCACGCCGCAATCGGCGAAGAAATGGCGACGGGTAACGTGTTGGCGGAGCGAATCGACCATCCCTACCATCGTATCAGCGCGGCCTGGCTGGGGGCCAGCAGTAAATTGAGTCCCATTGCCCGTTGGCGACTCGATGCCGTAACATGGCCGTGTCCGCCGCGGTTTGTTTTTGTCGCCGATGTCCGCTTTGTCGCCAAGGTCCGCCCCCCCGCCCCTATTCCTTCCGCCTCCATGTCCCACACCATCGAAACGCTACGCAATATCGGCATCATCGCCCACATCGACGCCGGCAAGACGACCTTGACCGAGCGGATGCTGTTTTACGCCGGCGCGACGCACAAGATGGGCGACGTCGACAAGGGCACCACCGAAACCGACTTCGACGAGGAAGAGCAGCAACGCGGCATCACGATCTACTCCGCCTGCGTGTCGTTCAAGTGGCGGGACGTGCAGATCAACTTGATCGACACGCCCGGCCATGTCGATTTTACGGCCGAGGTGGAGCGGAGCCTGCGCGTGCTCGACGGCGGCGTGGTGGTGTTCAGCGCCCGCGAAGGCGTCGAGGCCCAAAGCGAAACCGTCTGGCGACAGGCCGACCACTATCGCGTGCCGCGGATCGCGTTCATCAACAAGATGGACCGCGAAGGGGCCGACTTCGAGGGCACGTTCGGCGAAATCCGCGAGCGGTTGGAAGCGAATCCGGTCGCCATCGCGATTCCCGTCGGCGAGGGCCCGCCGCATATGCCGCAAGCATTTCGCGGCGTGATCGACCTCGTCGACATGAAGCTCCGCACGGCCGACGAGTCGAGCTTGGGTCGCGATTTCGTCGACAACGCCGTGCCGGGCGATCTACTCGTCGAGGCCAAGCTGTGGCGCGAGCGGATGCTCGAACAGCTATACGATTACAGCGACAAGCTGATGGAAATGGGCCTCGCCGGCGAGCAGCCGCCGATCGAACTGATCCGCGCGACGATCCGCAACGCGACGCTGCACCGCATGATCGTGCCGGTGTTGTGCGGCTCGGCCCTCGATTACATCGGCGTGCAAAAAGTGCTCGACGCCGTGCAGTTTTACTTGCCTAGCCCGGCCGACGTGCCGCCCGTCGATGGCGTCAACCCCTGGAAGAACGACGCCAAGGAAACGCGCAAGCCGAACGACGATGAGCCGTTCGCCGGCCTGGTGTTCAAGGTCGTGCCCGACAAGCACGGCGATTTGTCCTATGTCCGCATCTACTCCGGCACGCTCAAAGGCAACACGCGGCTCTACAACGCGGCCAATAAGCAAAAGGAAAACGCCGCGCAGATCTGGCACATTCAGGCCGACAACCGGCAGCAGATTCAGGAAGCCCACGCCGGCGACATCGTCGGCATCATCGGCCTGCGGCATTCCTTCACCGGCGATACGCTTTCCACCGCTCAAGAGCCGATCGTATTGGAAACGATCAAGTTTCCCGAGACGGTGATCTCGATGGCGATCGAACCGGAAAGCTCGACTGAGCGAAAAAAACTCGGCGAAGTGCTCGACATGATGAAGCGGCAAGACCCCACGTTCCGCGCCCGCGAGAACGAAGAGACCGGCCAAACGCTGATTTCCGGCATGGGCGAGCTGCACCTGGAAGTGATCAAGAACCGCCTGCTGCGCGATTTCAATTTGCACGTCAAAGTCCACAATCCGCGGGTAAGCTATCGCGAAACGGTCGAGCGCCGCGCCGAAACCACCGGCGAATGCCCGCGGCTCGTCGGCAGTCAGACGCTGTTTGCGAAAGTGAAGATTCGCCTCGAACCGGACGCAAGCGACGCCAACAAGGTGACCGTTCTCAACGCAGCGGGCGAGTCGCTGCCGCCGGCCTTTGCTCACGCAGCGATGGAAGTGCTGCGCGAAAACGCCGAAGGAGGCGGACACGTCGGCTTTCCGCTGATCCGCGTGCGGATCACGCTGCTCGGCGGCGAAACGCACGAGACCGAGTCGAACGAACTGGCGTTTCGACTGGCGGCCAGCGACGCGTTTCGCACGGCGCTCAATGAGGCGGGCTTCAAGCTGCTCGAACCGATTATGAAGCTCGAAATCGTCACGCCGGACGAACATCTCGGCGAGTTCGTCAGCGACTTGCAGCAGCGACGCGCGACCATCACGCATACCGAATCGCGCGGCAAATTGGCCAGCGTCACGGCCGAAGCTCCACTGGCCCGGCTGTTCGGCTATTCCAGCGCGATGCGAAGCATGAGCCAGGGCCGAGCAACCTGCTCGATGGAACCGGCCAGCTACGGCCCCGCGCCGGCGGACGTGCAGGAGAAGTTTTTGTAGCGGGCGGCGATGATTGGCGCCTTGCACGCGAGCATCGCAGTACGGGTCAAACGGCGCGACGCCCACCAGGGAGCAACGTGGCAAGCGGCACGCCTGGAAAATGCGGTGCCAAGATTCCGGAATGGGAGCATCGCAAGCTGTCCACCACACCGTGCGATGCTACGACAGCCAATCGTCGATCGGCAAATCGGGCACGTGATCAAAATGCCGGACGTTGTGCGTCACGACAATCAAACCATGAACGAGCGCCGTGGCGGCGATCATCGTGTCCGCCGGCGACGCTGGTAATCCCCTGTCGATCAGCCAACCCCGCAACTCGCCGTACCGTCGGGCGCAATCGAGATCATAATCGAGTTTGTGGCAGCCGAGGACCAAATCCTGCAAGCCCGCTTGGAACAGCGCCGACCGCGGCGTCTTCTTTGTCACAACGAGTAACTCACCGACCACGACGGTGGAAAGCGCAAGCTGTCCCGCGTGTTGCATGCATTTCTGAAAGACGCAAGGTTCGTTTCGCAAAAGCGCGGTGCAAATATCCGTGTCCAATAGAAAACGCATTGGTCGATACCCTACCGCGGATCGGACAGCCGCGCCGCATAGGTTTCAGCGAGCCATTCATCGACGCCCGGCATATCCTTCCAAGCGCCCGCGGCTCGCTTGAGCGCTTCGATTTTCGCCTCTGGCGACGTGCGTATCTCCAGTGTTACCTTTTCCCCTTCGGGTAGGTGCGGATCCGAGTCGAGCTCGATGATTCGTCCGTGAACGACGCCGTTGAAAAGATTGCCGGTGGACATATCTCGATTGTACTCCGCTAAAACAATTCTTTGATCTCGTGCGTCCCGAAATCGACCAGCGGAAACGGCCGACCTGCCGGGCCGGGCAGCTTCGTCTCCAGGTCGAAGCCGAGACTGTGAAACACCGTGGCGACGACTTCGGACGGCGACGTCGGACGTTCGGCCGGAACCGCGGCGATCGAGTCGCTGCGGCCGACGACGCGGCCCCCTTTCACGCCGCCGCCGGCAAAGTAGCTCGTCCAGCATTGCGGCCAATGGTCGCGACCGCCGGCCGGATTGACGCGAGGCGTGCGGCCGAACTCGGCGAGATTGCACACCAGCGTGTTGTCGAGCATGCCCCGCTCGACCAGGTCTTCGATCAGCGCCGAGTACGCCTGATCGTACATCGGGGTGACGATGTTTTTCATCCCTTCGATCGACGTGAACGGCTTGGTGCCGTGGATGTCCCACGTGATTTCGTCGAACACCGTGAGGAACGTATTGACCGTGACGAAGCGGACTCCGGCCTCGATCAACCGCCGGGCAAGCAGGCAGCACTGGCCAAAACGGTTCATGCCGTACCGCTCGCGGACTTTCGTCGGCTCCTTCGACAAATCGAACGCCGCGCGGGCCTGCTCGCTGGTCATGATGCGAAACGCCGCCTTGAAATTGGCATCGAGCAGCTTCGCGCTTTCGCTGTTGGCGAAGTCGTCGGCCGTTTGTTCGACGATTTCGCGCAGCCGGCGACGGCGGTCGAGCCGGGCTTCGCCGATTTGCGGCGGCGGCAGCAGGTCCGGCACCTTGAAATCCGGCTTCGACGGATCGGCCATCAGGGCGAACGGATCGTACGCCTTGCCCAAGAAACCGGCGTCCTGGCCGTGAGGCATGTTGCCGCCCGTGTTGCCCATCGGCTCGGGCAGAATCACGTGCGGCGGCAGATCGGACTTGCGGCCGCGGAGATACGCGGTGACGCAGCCGGCGTGCGGCGTGTTGACTCCGCCGGTGAACAACCGGCCGGTTTGCAGCATCTGGTGCCCGGTGTCGTGAACGGCGGCGGCGGTGTGGAAGCAGCTTCGCACCACCGAAAACTTGTCGGCCAGCTTGGCGTGCAGCGGCAGGATTTCGGAGATTTCGATGCCCGGCGCAGCGGTTTTGATGGGCTTGAACGGCCCGCGGATTTCGGCCGGGGCGTCGGGCTTCATATCGAATGTGTCGAGCTGGCTCGGCGCACCGAGGTTGAAGATCATGATCACCGACCGCTCGTCGTGGTCCTTGGCGATCGCGCCTTGGGCCTTGGCGGCGAGCAGTTGGGGCAGCGACAGGCCGAGGGCGCCGAGTGCACCGGCCTGGAGTATGTCGCGGCGGGTCAGTCCGTCGCAGGTGTGGGCAGAGCCGTTGCCAGTGAGGTGGAGCATGGGCAGGCTGTAGGCTAGAGGCTGTAGGCCGGAAGGAATCGGCGGTGCTCGCCGCCCCTTCAAGCTATCATGGGTGGAGCTTAAGATCAATTTCGCTCGTGCGCTGGCGCTGGCGATGCGGCGGGCGCGATTTTGGCGAGGAATCGCCGCGAATCGGCCGTTTTCTTGGGGTTCTCGGCGGGCGCGAACGAACCGAGGGCGTTTGGTTGTCCCGCGCCGGGCGGGTTGATACGATCTACCGTTTCCCTTTTTGCTGGGAACGGCCAACGGAGCAGGCCAACCTCGGCCACGCAGCGGCGGCATTACTCACACGGCGATCATGGCCAAACGCGATTACGACGAAGACCTGTTCGAGCACACGAAAATGACCTTCGGGGAGCACCTCGAAGAGTTGCGGAAGTGCTTTTTCAAGGGCGGCATTGGGCTGGCGATCGGCATGATTATTGGCCTGAGTTTCGCCAACGAGATCGTGAGATTCATCCAAACGCCGCTCCAGGGTGCATTGGCCACGTATTACCACGATCAGTCTCAGGAAAAACTGTTCGAGTACGCGGACAAAAAGCTTGGCAGCCGCGACAATGCTCCGCCGGACGTGCTCGCCCGACTGGAACAGCGTAAAGAAATCTTCGAAATGTTCTTGTGGGACCAAGACGACATCCGCCGGCGTCTCGGCCTTTCCGCACCGCCGGCGCCCGTATATCCCAGCGGCACGTCGTCGGACGACGAGCGCATCGAATTCGCCGAGTCGCTCGAAGTCAAGCCGCTCGAACCGGTCTTCCTATGGCGGCGAATCGAAGACGACCCGCGGATTACGCTCAAAAGCTTGTCGTCGGAAGAAACGTTCGTGATCTGGCTCAAGGCCGGCTTCGTATTCGGGGCGATCATTTCCAGCCCGTGGGTGTTTTACCAGGTGTGGGTGTTCGTGGCCGCCGGGCTATATCCCCACGAGAGACAATACATTCACATCTTCTTGCCGTTCAGTCTGACGTTGTTTTTGTCCGGCGCGACGTTGGCGTTTTTCGTCGTGTTCAAGTTCGTGTTGAGATTCCTGTTGGGCTTCAATTCGGCGATGGGCATCGACCCCGATCCTCGCATCAGCGAATGGATCTCGTTCGTCATCATGCTTCCCCTCGGTTTCGGCCTGGCTTTCCAATTGCCGCTCGTGATGCTGTTTCTCCAGCGGATCGGCGTCATGTCGATTGAAATCTACCTGAGCAAATGGCGGATCGCCGTGTTGGTGATCGCCTGTTTGGCGGCGGTGCTTTCGCCGGGCGGCGATCCGTACAGCATGTTGTTCATGTTCGTGCCGATGGTCGGCTTGTTCTTCCTCGGCATTGCACTGTGCAAATACATGCCGCGCAAGACGGACACGGACGAGGAAATGATGAACAGTATGGAGTGATGGCGGGGGCAAGTGCTGAATGATGAGTGATGAATGATGAACGATGAGTAAAGTGACCGAGTCATTGCCCTGACCCCTGTCCCCGACCCTCTGTGTCACTCGACGACTACGATTACACGTTGCCCGCGAATCTGGTCGCTCAGCAGCCGCTGACGCGACGAACCGATGCGCGCCTGCTCGTCGTCGATCGGCAGGAGGAATCGCTGGCCCATCGCCACGTCCGCGATCTGCCCGAACTGCTGCGGCCGGGCGATTGCGTCGTGGTCAACGACACGCGGGTGATCGCCGCCACGCTCGTCGGCCGCCGCGCGAGCACCGGCGGCCGCTGGCAGGGGCTATTTCTCGATTCCGATGCGCAGGGCTGCTGGCGAATTCTCTGCAAGACGCGCGGCAAGCAGACGCCGGGCGACGTCGTGATGCTGCAGGACCGCGAGCTGCACGATCGCGTGGCGCTGCGGATGATCGAAAAGCAGGACGAGGGCGTATGGGTCGCCAAATGCGACTCGCCCGACGCGGCGCTCGATTTGCTGGAAATGCTCGGCCGCGTGCCGCTGCCGCATTACATCCGCGACGGCGTGATGACCGACGAGGATCGGCAAACGTATCAAACCGTTTACGCCAACGAACCGGGCGCGATCGCCGCGCCGACCGCCGGGCTGCACTTCACGGTCGAACTGCTCAAGCGGCTCAAAGACCAGGGTGTGCAATTGGCCCGATTGACCTTGCACGTCGGTGTCGGCACGTTTCGGCCCATCAAGAGCGAGTCGCTCGAAGAGCACGCGATGCACGCCGAATGGGGCCGGCTGGACGAAGGCGAGGCGGAGAAAATCGCCGAAGCGCGGGCCGAAGGGGGGCGGATCGTGGCGATCGGCACGACAACGACGCGATTGCTGGAATCGGCGGCGGCCGACGGGAAGATCGAATCGTTCTGTGGCCCGACCGACTTGTTCATCCGCCCGCCGTTTGAGTTTCGCACCGTCGACGCGCTGATGACCAATTTTCATCTGCCGCGGTCGACGCTGCTGGTGCTGGTCCGCACGTTCGGCGGCGATGCGCTCATTCGCCGCGCCTACGAAGAGGCCGTCCGCGAAGAATACCGCTTCTACAGCTACGGCGACGCGATGCTGATCGTGTGAAGCGCTCGCCAACCGCGTCGCGAGAATCTATATTGTCCGAATTCGCACGATGATTCGTCGCGTAGGTCGAGATTGAAACACGGAGGCACGGAGACGCGGAGGAAATGCAAGTAATGAATGCTGATTGATGAATGATGAGTGATGAACGGCAAGCCAATGCCGACGATCGCCCACTCATCACTCATAATTCATCGTTCATCACTCTCTTTATGCTCTGTGTCTCCGTGCCTCCGTGTTTCAATAATCCACCGCGACACAAACGCATTTCCTCTACGGCCGAAAGGACGCGCCATGACGCTCGTCGATACCGAACAAGTTCTCGTCGTCCCCACGTCGCTGTTTCACGACATCGGGCACTTTCAGGGGTTCTCTCCGGATGTTGAGCGATACTTCGAACACTTGCTCGATCCGCAGCATGTCAGCTACCGGCCGCGGGGCGAGATGGAACGCGATCCGAGCTTCAAACAGCTCATTCCCTACGTGATCTTTCGCCACGCCGACATCGCGGGCCGCGTCCACGTGTTCCAATACACGCGCGGTAAAGGTCAGGGCGAAGGCCGGCTACACAGCAAGCGAAGCATCGGCATCGGCGGACATATTTCCAGCATCGACGCGGAGACCGACGGCACGTTCGATCCGTATGCCGAAGGCATGCGCCGCGAGCTCGAAGAGGAAGTCGCCATCGACACCCCGTATCGCGAGCAATGCGTGGGGTTGATCAACGACGACGAAACCGAAGTCGGCCGCGTCCACTTGGGCGTGGTTCACGTGTTCGACGTCGAGCAGCCGAGCGTCGTGCCGCGCGAGGAGGACATTGCCGAAGCCGGTTTCGTGCCGGTCGAGGAATTGCTGGCGGACATGTCACGATTCGAGACGTGGTCGCAAATCTGTCTCAGGGCGTTGTTCGCCGAATAGCGTAGCGTTTACCGACTGTCCCCTAATCCCCGGTCCCTGACCCCCGATCCCTGTCTCATGCCGCTCCCCGAATATCCATTCCGCGAGCATTGGTTCGACGTCGGCGACGTGCGGATGCACTATCTCGACGAAGGCCGCGAGGGCGGACCGGTCGTCGTGATGCTGCACGGCAATCCGACGTGGTCCTATTACTATCGCCATCTGATCGTGGCGCTCTCCGATCGCTATCGGTGCATCGTGCCGGACCACGTCGGCATGGGACTGTCGGATAAACCCGACGATGATGGGTACGAATACAACCTGGCCCGGCGGGTGACCGACATCGAGGCGCTGCTCGAACATTTGGGGATTCGCGAGCGGGCGGCGCTGGTCGTTCACGATTGGGGCGGGATGATCGGTATGGCAGTGGCCGTGCGGAAAGTTGGACGCTTCTCGCGATTCGTGGTGCTCAACTCCGCGGCGTTTCGGCTGCCGGAAGGAAAATCGCTGCCGTGGCAGCTTGCCCTCTGCCGCCGGCCGATGTTGGGCAAGCTGTTGGTGCGTAGGTTGAACGCCTTTGCGCGGGGAACCTTTCGCAAGTGCGCGTTTCGGCCGCTGCCGCGGGCGATCGCCAAGGCGTACCTGTCGCCATACGACTCGTCGCATAATCGGTTGGCAATTCACCGATTCGTCGAAGACATTCCGGTTTCGCCCGCCGACGCCAGTTATGGCTTCGTCACGCACGTCGAAGCCCGACTGCACGAGCTGGCCCGCACGCCGATGCTGATCGCCTGGGGCATGCGCGATTTCGTGTTCGACGAGGCTTTTTTGGCGGAGTGGGAGGAGCGTTTTCCCGACGCCGAAGTGCATCGCTTCGACGACGCGGCCCACCTGGTGCTCGAAGACGCTCGCGACGAGATCGTGGGTCTGGTGCGGGAGTTTCTGGCACGGACCGACCGCGGCGAGTAGAATCGACGTGCGTTGTGGGCACCAAATCCGCCGGCGGAATCGCGGAAATTCGTAGGGTGGGGCGAACGGAGTGAGGCCC
>JBBDYI010000285.1:0-16449 GCA_040901705.1 Pirellulales bacterium
CACGGGAGTGCCTGACCTACGCTGAATCACGCCAGAATCTCCTTCACCACCCGCGCCGGCTCTACGCCCGAGAGTTTCATGTCTAGGCCTTGGAATTTGTAGCCAAGTAGGTCAGGCACTCCCGTGCCTGACGGACGTGCCGACGGACTCGGCGCTGTCGTCTTACCTCCTAGTTTGTGACGCGTCGCTCGCCGCGATTGTCAGGCACGGGAGTGCCTGACCTACGCTGAATCACGCCAGAATCTCCTTCACCACCCGCGACGGTTCCACCCCGCTGAGGCGCATGTCTAGGCCTTGGAATTTGTAGGTGAATCGGGCGTGGTCGATGCCGAGGAGGTGGAGGATTGTGGCGTGGAGGTCGTGGACGGACACTCGGTTTTCGGTTGCGTGGTAGCCTAGTTCGTCGGTGTTGCCGTAGCTTGTGCCGGGTTTGATGCCGCCGCCGGCTAGCCACATGGTGAATCCGGCGAGGTGGTGGTCGCGGCCGTCGCCTTGGGCCATGGGGGTGCGGCCAAATTCGGAGCCGAAGACGATGAGCGTGTCTTTGAGCATGTCGCGCTGGCGGAGGTCGGCGATGAGAGCCGCGGCGCCGCGGTCGACTTCGGCGGCCGAGCCGGCGACGTGCGTTTTGACCGAGCCGTGGTGGTCCCAATCGCGATGGTAAAGTTGGATGAAGCGCGTGCCGCGTTCGGCTAGTCTTCTCGCGAGCAGGCAGTTGGCCGCGAACGTGCCGTCGCCGCCCCGCGTGCCGTAGAGGTCGAGGACGTGCTGCGGCTCGTCGCTGATGTCCATGAGCTTGGGCACGCTGGTCTGCATGCGGAAGGCGAGCTCGTATTGGCTGATGCGGGTGGCGACTTCGGGGTCGTTGCCGGATTGAGGGCCGCCGGACTCATTAAATAGTTCGTTGAGCGATTGGACCGCGTCGACGACGTCGCGCTGGCGGGCGGCGGTGACGCCGGCGGGGTTGGTGACGTACAGGACAGGATCGCCGGTGCCGCGGAACTCGACGCCTTGAAAGCGGCCGGGGAGGAAACCGCTGTGCCATTGGCGAGCGGCGATCGGTTGCTTTTGGCCGAACTTGCCGGTGGAGACCATGACGACGAAGCCGGGCAGGTCTTGGCTCTCCGCGCCGAGACCGTAGAGCAGCCACGAGCCCATCGCGGGTCGGCCGGCAATCATCGAGCCGGTGTTCATGAAGGTGTGGGCGGGGTCGTGGTTGATGGCCTCGGTGAACATCGAGCGGATGATGCACATGTCGTCGGCGCAGCTGCCGGCTAGCTCGGGCCAAATGGTGCTGATCGATTGGCCGGACTTGCCCCACTGTTTGAACTCGTGCTGCGGGCCGAAGCAGTTGAGCTTCGCGCCTTGGAGTTGGGCGATCTGCTGGCCCTTGGTGATCGACTCGGGCATGGGCTGGCCGTTCATCTCGGCGAGCTTGGGCTTGTGGTCGAAGGTGTCGAGATGGCTCATGCCGCCGGCCATGTAGAGCCAGATGACGCGCTTGATTTTCGGCTCGTGGTGCGGCGGGTTGAGGACGCCGGTCCAGTGCGGGACTTTGTTGTCGGCGTTTTCGTGCTTACTTTCGTCGGCGTTGGCGTCGGCGGCCAGGAGCGACCGCGGCAGCAGCGAAGCGAGGGCCATCGAGCCGAGGCTGAGGCCGGTGTTGTGGAGAAACGCGCGGCGGGCGATGTGGTTGGGAAGCATTTGAGCAGGGGTCGGGGACTGGAGGTTGGGGATCGGGGGACAGGGTTTAGTTTAGTCGATGCGGTGCGTGCGGGCACGCATTGGGATTCGGGGGTTGGGGAGGTAGTCAGGAGACAGGAGACAGGAGTCCAAGAGACGGGGGACTATGTTGCTTTCGGGGTGGCGGCGTTGCCTTTTGGGGATTCGCGGGCTTAGAATGAAGGGGTTCCTGCCGGGTGGATCGGGCGCGGCTTATTTCCTGCCTTGCCGTAGGCTCGACCGCCTAATCGTTCTTGCCTGTCGAATCGTTTGCGGCTCGGTTTGCCGCGGAGGCTCCGCTATGTTTCGTGCCAACGATGTTACACAATTGGCTGCGGGGGCGTTTACGCGGCGGGAGATGCTGCGGCGGAGCGGCATGGGCTTGGGAATGATCGGGCTGGCCGGGCTGCTGGGGAACGAGTTGGCTGGTGCGGCCGCGGCCGAGACGGGCTATCAAAACCCAATGGCCCCGAAGACGCCGCACTTTCCCGGCAAGGCGAAGCGGGTGATTCATATCTTCGCCAACGGCGGGCCGTCGCACGTCGATACGTTCGACCCGAAGCCGCTGTTGGCGCGGTACGCCGGCAAGGAGTTGCCGACGCCGAATCTGCCGACCGAGCGAAAGACCGGCGCGGCGTTCCCCTCGCCATATAAGTTCGCCAAGTATGGCCAGAGCGGCATCGAGGTCAGCGAACTGTTCGCCAACGTCGCGGAGCATATCGACGACATCGCCGTGATCCGTTCGATGCACGCCGATGTGCCGAATCACGAGCCGTCGCTGATGCTGATGAACTGCGGCGAGAGCCGGCAGACGCGGCCGAGCATGGGAAGCTGGGTGACGTATGGCCTGGGGACCGACAACCAGAACCTGCCGGGCTTCATCGCGATGTGTCCTGGCGGGTATCCGATCAAGGAAACGCAGAACTGGCAAGCGGCGTTTCTGCCGGGCGTGTATCAAGGGACGCACGTCGACACGCGGAACACGTCGATCGACAAGTTGCTGTCCGACATTCGCAATCCGCGGATCGACCTCAAGGATCAACGAACGCAACTCGATCTCGTCCGCGCGCTGAACGAGCAACACGCCGCGGCCAGAAATCACGATCCGGCGCTGGAATCGCGGATTCATTCGTTCGAGTTGGCGTATCGGATGCAGCGCGAGGCGGAAGAGGCGTTCGACGTCGGCCGCGAGCCGGCGCACATTCGAAAGATGTACGGCGTCGACGACAAGGAAACGGCCCTGCACGGGCGGCAGACGCTGATCGCCCGGCGACTGGTCGAACGGGGCGTGCGGTTCGTGCAAATCTGGCACGGCGCTGGGCAGCCGTGGGACAGTCACGACGACATCGAAGTCAACCACCGCAAGCTGGCCGGACAGTGCGACCGGCCGATCGCGGCGCTGCTGGCCGATTTGAAGCAGCGCGGCTTGCTGGAAGAGACGCTCGTCGTTTGGGGCGGCGAGTTCGGCCGCACGCCGACGGTGGAACTGCCGCAGCCGGGGGCGAATGCCGGCAAGATCAATGGCCGGGACCACAATCATTACGGTTTCACCGTGTGGATGGCGGGCGGCGGCGTGCGTGGTGGGCAGGTTTACGGCGCGACCGACCCGTTCGGCTTTGAGGCGGTCGAAAACAAGATGCACGTTCACGATCTGCACGCCACGATCATGCACTTGCTGGGCTTCGATCACGAGCGGCTGACCTATCGGTACGCGGGGCGCGATTATCGGCTGACAGATTTGGCAGGGCGGGTGGTGAAGGAGTTGGTAGCCTGAGGACGGGGACTGGGGATCGGGGATCGGGGAAGAGACATATCGGATTCGGGGGAGAGGACATGACGACGACACATTTTTTCGGAACGCTACAAGGATTGTGGTTGCGGTTGGTGCGGGGTGCGATTGCGGCGGTCGTGGCTGCCGTTGTGCTTGCCGGATGCGGCGCGGCAGAGAATCCTCTGCCTGAGGGTTACGTCGCCGGCCTCGTTACGGAAGCCAAGCCTGTGGCGGCCGCGGACTGGCCGCGGTATTTGGGGCCACATGGCAACGGCGTATCGCACGAAACCGGCTGGTCCGCCGAGTGGCCGGAGGATGGGCCGAAGCAGCTCTGGTCGGCGAAGATCGGCACCGGTTTTTGCAGCATCGCCGTCGCGGGCGGCCGGGCCTACACGATGGGCCACGACGACGGCAACGACAGCGTGTTCGCGTTCGACGCGGAAAGCGGCAAAGAGATTTGGACGCACCGCTACGAGTGCAAGCTGGTCAACAATCTGCACGAAGGCGGCCCGGCCGCGACACCGACCGTGGACGGCGGTCGCGTGTATACGTGCAGCAAGGAAGGTCAGGTGTTCGCCCTGGATGCGGCGACGGGCGACGTGGTGTGGAAGGCGGAGCTACAGACGCTGCTCGACGTGAAGATGCCCGGCTGGGGATTTTCCGGTTCGCCGGCGATCGTGGGCGACATGCTGGTGATCGATGGCGGGTGCGTCGTGGCTCTCGATAAGGCGACAGGCGAACTGAAATGGAAGACCGAGGCGTTCAAGCCGGGCTACGGTTCGGTCACGCCGTTCGAGCGCGATGGCGAGACGCTGCTGGCCGTGCTGAATAACGAGTTCCTGCTCGTGCTGCGGGCGAAAGACGGCAGCGAAGTCGCGCGGCAGGAGTGGATCACGTCGTTCGATACGTCCGCTTGCACGCCGTTCGTGCTGGGCGACACGATCTTCGTCTCGACCGGTTACGGCAAGGGCTGCGGACTGTTCCGGCTCGCGGGCGACACGCTGGAACTGGTGTATGAGAACAAGAAGCTTCGCAACCACATGAACAACTCGATCTTCCACGAGGGCCATCTGTACGGCTTCGATGGGCAGTCGAACCAGTCGCGCAATTGCAACCTCGTCTGCATGGACTATCAAACCGGCGAAGTCCGTTGGAAAGAGGCCGGGCTGGGCTGCGGTTCGCTGATCGTCGTCGACGGCAAGCTCGTCTGCCTGGGAGACAAAGGGACGCTGGCCGTCGCGCCGGCCACGCCCGACGGATTCAAGCCGATGGCCAAGGCCGAGGTGCTGACCGGCAAATGCTGGACGACGCTGGCGTTGTCGCACGGGCGGATCTATTGCCGCAACGCCGACGGCGATTTGGTTTGCTTGGACGTGGGCAAATAGCCGCAGCGCTGGCGGCCGCGCACCGATACCGAACTACTAATCCGGAACTCCTGGATTTAATGCGCAGATTGGGCTGGTTGGTTTTTTAACGCAGAGTGCGCGGAGGATACGCAGAGGTCGCGGAGGATGCACTTTGCGATAGCCGATGCCATTGCACCGCGATACGTCCACTCGCGACTTTTCTCTGCGTACTTTTGCGAAACCTCTGCACCCTCGGCGTTAAGAAAGTACCCGCTTGTTTTTCGCTCACGGCCGGCGGCCGCCCCAAGCGTCCACGATCAGGCGATTACAGCCTATCCCAAGACCGAATTCTGTAGGAGGCGAATCCTTTCGCCGAAAGCAGTGTTTGGCGATTCGATCGGCGAAAGGATTCGCCTCCTACAGTTTTGGGATCGCCTCCAAATCAATCTTCGTCGGCCGCACGTAGCCAGGGCCGCAGCGTCGGCTCGCTGGCGACGATCTCGTCGTCGCGGAAGTAGAGCTTCATTTCGCGGGCCGCCGCTTCGGGACCGTCCGAGGCGTGGACGAGGTTCATCTGGCGGCTCGACGAAAAATCGCCGCGGATCGTGCCGGCGGCCGCTTTCAGGCCGCTGGTCGCGCCGAGCATGTCGCGGATGACGCGGATCGCTTCCAGGCCCTCGATGATCGCCGCCACGACCGGCCCGCCCGTGATAAAACCTTCGAGCGTCGGATACCACGACTTTTCGACGTGCTCGGCGTAGTGCTTTTTCGCCAACTCGGGCGTGATCCGCATCATCTTCATCGCCACCACGCCCAAGCCCTTGTCCTCGAAGCGGGCGAGTACGCGGCCGACCAATCGGCGCTGAACACAGTCGGGCTTGAACAAAATGAGCGTGCGTTCCATGTCGAAAAAATCGCGGGGGCTAGGGACAATCGGGACGAAATAATGACGGACGCATGCGGAGCGATGAGCAATGATCGATGTGCAGAAGGCGAATCGGGCGTCGGAATTACGAATCGCCAGCTACCATTCGCGATCCACAACCGGCGATTCTCCATCTGCGATTCACCGCTACTTCTCCGGCGGATGCGCTTTGTAGAACGCATAAATTTCGTCCACCGAAAGCTCTTCGTCAAGGTCCAAGTCCATCTGCCTGGCGCGCACGCGCAAATCCTTGTTGCCGCGGAATTCCTTGTCGCTGAGCTTCTGGTCCTTGTCGCGGTCGAGCACGGCGAACTGCCGCACGATCACGTCGCGTAGCGGATCGGCGGGCGGGGCCGCCGTTGCCGGGGCATCGTCGCGACCGCGACCGCCGAACCGCGGCCCCAACACGCCGGCGTTCGCATGCGCCTCGGCCGGAGTGACGCGGCCGTCGCCGTTGGTGTCGAGGTCGCGGAACATCTCGCCGGTCCGCCGCTTCATCCAACGGCCGCCGAAGCCGATCTTGTCGGGCATCTTCTCGAACTCGCGCTTGTCGACGACGCCGTCCTTGTTCTCGTCCAAGCCGGCGAACAGTTCGTCGAGCCGCCGACCTTGGGCCGTGCCGCGGCGAGCTTCGATCACGCCGGCGTTGGCCTCCGCTTCGTCGACCTTCTTGTCCTTGTTCGTATCGAGCGCCGCCAGCAGCCGCTTGCCGCGGTCCGAAGCGTCGAGGGCGTTCGCTTCGGTGCGAACCGCGTTGACGGCGTTGCGGGCTTCGGTGTCGGTCAGTTTGCCGTCCTTGTCGACGTCGGCAATGGCCATCACGTCTTCGTTCGCCGCGGCGCTGGCAACGAGCGCAAACGCGATGCCGGCGGCGAAAAGCAGGGAGCGACCCAACATTGTGCTTCTCCGAATCGAGAAAAGAGAATGCCATCGACGCGGCGTCACCGACAGGACCGAGCACCGCGCGGGTCCACCCAACTGTCGTTAGTTTACCTTCGTGGTCGAATGCTAGCCAGCGGAAACTGAGTCCGCGGCGGTCTCATCGGGAAAATTGTCGTCGGCGGCCCGTGTCGGCAAGGTAGCAACGGCCGCGATAATCAGGGCCAACGCGGTTCGTAGCGGCTATGTCAAGGTTGATTCCCCGTTCGCTCGCAAGCGGCGAAGTCGGGCGAAGTTGTTCGACGGCAGAACTTCGATGCTCCTATCTCCTGTTTCCGCCGACAAAGCCAAATTCCTGAAACCACCGCCAGGCGTCTTCGACCGATTCGCGGACAGGGCGATGCCGATAGCCGAGTTCCTGCTCTGCCCGGGCGATCGTGTAATGCTTCGGTAATGCGGCGAGCGCGAATGCGCCGCTGTTGACGTCGGGTTCCTTGCCGGTGAGCTTGCCGATGGCGTCGCCCGTCCAGCCGGCGAGTTTGGCGACCAGCGGCCCGGCGGCCATCAACGGCCGGCGAGCGGCGGTCACTTCGGCGAAAAGTCGCCAGGCGTCGATGTAGCGCATCGTGGTGCCGGCGAGAATGTAGCGGCGGCCAGTTTGGCCGCGCTCGAGCGCCGCTGCGATGCCGTCGGCCACGTCGCGGACGTCGCAGACGCTGAAATACCCGCGGGGGGCGACCCAGCCGCGTCCGCGGGCGACTTCGAGCAGCATCCGGCCCGACGAGGGCTTCCAATCCCACGGGCCGAGCATGAAGCCGGGGTTGACGATCGTGGCGTCGAGGCCGGCGGCGACGGCTTCGAGCACGACCAGCTCGGCTTCGCGTTTGGTGATGGCGTATGGAACGCGCAAGCGGCCGTTCGGCTCAGTTTCTTCGTCGGCCGGTTCGTTGCGCGAGCGAACGCCCAGAGCGTCGCAGCTTGAAACGTGAACCATTTTCGCGCCGGCCTGGCGGGCGGCTGCCGCGACGTTTCGCGTGCCCTCGACGTTGATGGCGCGATGCACGTCGAGCCGCGTGCGGCCGAGTTGGACGAAGCCGGCGGCATGGACCACAGCGGCGACACCCTCGCACGCGCGGCGGACGCTGTCGGGGTCGGTGACGTCACCGGCGAATACCTCGACATCGAGTCCGGCGAATTCACGAGATGCCTGACCCGACCGCACGAGCGCGCGGATGCCGCCGCCGTCGGCCAGCAAACGGCGGACGACGTTGTTGCCGACGAGGCCGGTAGCGCCGGTGACGAGAGTGAGGTCGTGGGACATGACCTGCATTAGAATTGCAGTGGTATTTCAATGGGCCCTCAGGGCGCCGGGACGTCCGCTATCAACTCGGTCGGAGGATGCGGTTCGCGGGTCCAAACCGTGAGTCGTGGACGTGTATCGCTGTGATTGTACAACATCACGTTTCCATCGGCGCTCGACAGAGCAAACTCGCCTGTGCGAGGATGCCAGGCGACGGACGAGAGATCGCGTGGGCCGGAAATTACTTGCAATGGCTTACCTGTCAACGCATCCCAAATTCGTAGGGTGCCGTCGCCGGCCGAGGTCGCCAGCCGAGCACCGTCGGGGCTGTATGCGACGGAGTAGATGCGGTCCTTGTGCCCATTGAGAGTCCGTGTAGCGCGACCTGTCGCGACATCCCACAGCAAGACGCGCCCGTCGTAAGCAACTGATGCAATTTGATGACCGTGTGGGTGAAACGCCACGCACATCACGTCGCCGCGATGGTCCCGCAAGACGAGCGCCGATTCGGACGACGCCACCGACCAGATGCGAATCGTGTCGTCCCGGCTCGTCGACGCGACGTACTTGGAGTCCGGACTAAATGCCACACTCGTCACCGCGCCCACGTGCCCTTCGAACGTTCGCTTGAGGCTGTAGGATTCCAAGCTCCAAATACGAACCGACCGGTCATCGGAGCCGGAGACAAGCTGGCGTCCATCGGGCGAGAATGCAACGCCATGCACGTCGTCGGCGTGCCCGCGTAACTCGTGGTGTAATCGCCATGTGTCGGTTCTCCAAAGCCGGATTACGCCGTCGCCGCCGCCAGTGGCAAGTAGTTGGCCGTCGGGAGAAAAGGCCAGAGTGAACAACCACGATTCGTGGGCCTTAACACGACGCATGACCGAGCCGGTGCGCGCGTCGAAGACGAACAGCATTCCGTTGCCGTCGCCGGCGACGATGGTGTCGCCGTCGTGGGAATAGGCGACGCGATTGATGGCGTGCGGGTAGATGGCGTGCGCCAAGAGACTACTTGCCATAATATTCGGATTCGTCGTCAAAACGGTCGCTTTGGGCAGCGCGGCTCGCAACCTTTCAATTCCCGCGCCGGACGCTTTGGTCGCGTGGACGAAGATCAGCCGCGTATCGGTGAGCCGCTCGACATGCGTCAGGCCCTCGTCGGTGATCGGGCATTGATCGAAGTCGATGCGGCGGGGCTTGAGCAAGATCAATGCGTCGACAATCGACGCGAGCTTGGCGTCGTCGAATTCCGGACCCGCGAAGTAAGCGCGAGACGCAACGCTATCGGATCGCGGCGTTAATACGCCGCCGGCGGCTTGAATCGCCTTGATTGCATCGTCGCGTCGATACGCCTGCCATTGGTCGACGCCCCAGATGACGCCGCCGACCAAGAATGCCGCCGCAAGCAAGATCAACGCCAAGCGCAACGTCCAGCGGGTCCGGCGAGGAGTGGCATCCGAATTACCCGTAGCGGTGGATTCACCCATTTCCGCTCACCGTTTCGGCATTCATTGCGATGTCGTCCCTTTCGGGGGCTTTCTTGTCGTCGCTTTTCGATTTCAGTCCCGATCTACGACCGTGACGAAATCCGATCCAATAGTTGGCAATCGCCAGAGGGAACAAAACGACCGTATAAAGCACCGTCGAGTAGGGATCGCCGCCGGGCGACATTATGAACGCGATCACGGACGCACCAACGAAAGTCCATGCGATCGCTCCGGCGATATCTGATCTGTGCAATGCGCCATATACGTCGGCATGCTTTGACGTGTTCGGTTCGTGGACCATAATGTTGACCGTCGAGCTAGGATGATTTCGCTGGAATTGCCGCGGCGGGCCGTCGCATCTCGGCGGACAATCCCAACAGTACCAAGCGCCGGCCGGCGTCGCCATCTTTCCCATTTTGGATTTCACCAACCGAGGGTTGAGCCATGACCGTCGATCGCCGTAAGTTTCTGGTTGCGTCTTTGGCCGCGGCTCCGCTTGGGGCGTCCGCGATGGGAGCGTCCACGCTGGCCGCCGCAGAGGAGGCGGCCGCCTCGAAGAAATCGGCGAACACATCGCGCGGCAATCCGATCGCGGTGTCGACCTATTCCTTCTGGCGGTTTCGCGACGATTCCATGATTTCGGTCGAGGACTGCATCGACCGGGCCGGCGAGATGGGTTTTGATGCCGTGGAGATTCTGCATGTGCAGATGGAGAACGATGAATCGCCCGCGCGGCTGCGGAATCTCAAGCGGCGGGCGTTTTTGGCGGGCTTGAGTCTGTGCGGATTTTCGACGCATCAGACGTTTGTGTCGCCGGACGAAGCGGTGCGGAAGAAGAACATCGAGCATACGACGCACTGTTTGCAACTGGCGCACGAGATGGGCATTCCGACGATGCGGGTGAACACCGGCCGCTGGGGCACGAGCAAGGATTTTGACGAGTTGATGAAGAACAAAGGCCGCGAGCCGCGGCTGGAAGGTTACAGCGACGATGATGGCTTCAAGTGGGTGATCGACGCCTATGCCGAGTTGGCCAAGAAGGCCGAAGAGTACGGCGTCGTAATGGGGCTGGAAAACCACTGGGGACTCGGCCGCGAGCCGGAAGGCGTGATTCGCATCATCGACGCCGTCAAATCGCCGTGGCTGCGGGCGACGCTCGACACGGGCAACTTTTTGGAAGACAGCTACGCCAAGATGGAGCAGCTTGCGCCGTATGCCGCGTTCGTGCAGGCGAAGACGTATTTCGGCGGCGGCACGTGGTATACGCTCGATATCGACTACAAGAAGGTCGCTACGATTCTTGCGAAGGTGAAGTATCGCGGGTACGTGTCGCTGGAGTTCGAAGGCCAGGAGGAATGGAAGACGGCGATACCGAAGAGCTTGGAATTGTTGAGGGGCGCGGAGTTCGGGGTTCGGGGCTAGGGTTGGGAGCAAGGGTTAGGGGACAGGGGACGGGGGGGCACCGATTCGATGCTACTGCCAAAATGGCAGTTTCGCGCGAATTTCGGTGTTTGGTCGCTGCTTGCCGATATGCGGTTTGCGACGCAAACATTTATCAGCACACGATTTGCGTCGCGCACTTGGTCAAAAGGCTCGCTCGGCACGGACTTTGCTTTTGTCCACCTCGGATCAAAGCGGTTGGACAAAGGCGACGCAGCACCGATCTGAAGCCCGTCGCACCAGCACCGCGTTTCCACGCAAAATATTCAGCACAGCGAAGCGGCAAATAAAGGAGCACATCACATGGCCAGCAAAGGCGAAAAGATCATCGGCATCGACTTGGGCACGACCAACTCGGTCGTGGCGGTGATGGAAGGCAAAGACGCGAAGGTGATCGCCAACGCCGAGGGCAATCGGCTCACGCCGAGCGTGGTGGCGTTCACCGACAAGGGCGAACTGGTTGGCGAGCCGGCCAAGCGGCAAGCCGTCACCAACCCGACGCGGACGGTCTACTCGATCAAGCGGTTCATGGGCCGGCGGCACAACGAAGTTGGCTCGGAAGAGAAGCTCGTGCCGTACAAAGTCACCGGCGGGGCGGACGAATACGTCAAGGTCCGCGTCGGCGATCAGGTGCTTACGCCGCAGGAAGTTTCCGCGAAGGTGCTGCGGAAGCTCAAGGAATCGGCCGAGTCGTATCTGGGCCATAAAGTGAACAAGGCCGTCATTACCGTGCCGGCTTATTTCAACGACGCCCAGCGGCAAGCGACCAAGGACGCCGGGCAGATCGCCGGGCTGGAAGTGATGCGGATCATCAACGAGCCGACCGCGGCTTCGTTGGCGTACGGTCTCGACCGTCAGGGGCAGGAAAAGATTGCGGTGTTCGATCTTGGCGGCGGCACGTTCGACATTTCGATTCTCGAAGTGGCCGACGGCGTGTTCCGCGTCATCAGCACCAACGGCGATACGCACTTGGGCGGCGACGATTTCGACCAGGTCCTCTTGAACTACGTTGCCGACGAATTCAAGAAGGAACAGGGCATCGACCTCCGCAAAGATGCGATGGCGCTGCAGCGGTTGCAGGAAGCCTGCGAAAAGGCGAAACGCGAACTGAGCGGCCAGGCGCAGACCGACATCAATCTGCCGTTCATCACCGCCGACGCCAGCGGGCCGAAGCACTTGCAGATGAGCATCACGCGGGCGAAGTTCGAGCAGTTGGCCGATGCGCTGTTCGAGCGGTGCCGCGGGCCGGTGCTGGCGGCGATGAAGGACGCGAAGCTCAGCCCGAAGGACATCGACGAAGTCGTGCTGGTCGGCGGCTCGACGCGGATGCCGAAGGTGCAGGAGATCGTCAAGGACGTGTTTGGCAAGGATCCGCACAAGGGCGTGAATCCGGACGAAGTCGTGGCGATCGGCGCGGCGATTCAAGGCGGCGTGCTGGCCGGCGAAGTGCAGGACGTGCTGCTGCTGGACGTGACGCCGCTGTCGCTGGGCATCGAAACGCTCGGTGGCGTGATGACGAAGCTCGTCGAGCGGAACACCACGATTCCGTGCGAGCGGAAGCAGGTGTTCAGCACGGCCGACGACAATCAATCGGCCGTGACGATCAAGGTGTTTCAGGGCGATCGGGAGAAGGCCCGCGATAACCGGCTGCTGGGCGAGTTCAACCTCGACGGCATTCCGCCGGCCCCGCGCGGCATGCCGCAAGTCGAAGTGAAGTTCGACGTCGATCAGAACGGCATCCTCAACGTGTCGGCCAAAGACCTCGGCACGGGCAAGGAACAAAAGGTGCGCATCGAGCAATCGAGCGGCCTGTCCGACGACGAGATCAAGAAGATGCAACGCGACGCCGAGGAGCACGCGGCCGAAGACAAGCAGTTCCGCGAACTGACCGAGGCCCGCAACAAGGCCGACCAGATGTGCTACCAGATCGAGAAGCTGATCAAGGAGAACGACGGCAAGCTGCGCGACACCGACAAGGGGCCGCTGGAAGCGTCGATGAACAAGGTCCGCGAAGCGGCCAAGGGCGAAGACTTGGGCGCGCTCAAGTCGGCGACTGAGGAACTCGAACAGGCGTCGCACGCGCTAAGCAAAGTGCTGTATGAGGCGTCGCAACAAGCCGGCGGCGCGCCGGGCGATGCTTCAGCCGGCGGCGGCGAGAGCGCGGCTGGCGACAAGAAAGACGACGACGCGATCGACGCGGAGTTCGAGGTGAAGAATTAGCCGCTAATCGTGGGCGGTTGACCATAACACCGCGAGCCGGTCGTCAACGCGACTGGTTCGCGGTTTTTTGTTTGGGCTCAAACGAGAATGGCGAGCGGATTTCTTAACCACAGAGGCCACGGAGGCACGGAGGAGGAACACAGAGAAACGCGGCGATGAAAGGGCGCACGCGGCATTGCGTTTGCGTTGAAAGCGTGCGACGTCTGTGCGACTGCCACGCCGAATCTTCCCCAGTCCCTAGCCCCGAACCCCCAGCCCCGATCCATGCGATTCGATAAATTTACGATCAAGGCTCAAGAGGCCGTGCAGCGGGCGCAGAATCTGGCGGCCGATCGCGGCAATCCGCAGATCGACGCGTTGCATTTACTTGCCGCGCTGTTGGACGAGTCGGAAGGGTTGATTGCGCCCGTGCTGGCGAAGATTGGCGCGAACCGCTCGCAGCTCGACAAGATGGTCGACGATGAGATCGGCCATTTGTCGAAGATCAGCGGCGGCGCGGCGGCCCAACCGTCGAGCGATCTGGTCGCCGTATTCGAAGCGGCCCAGCGGCAGGCCGAGGCGATGAAGGACGAATTCGTCTCGACCGAGCATTTACTGCTCGCGCTGGTCAATACGAAGAACAAGGCGCAGGGCATCTTGCAGCTCAACGCCATCACCGAGAAAGATCTGCTCTCGGCGCTGCAATCGGTGCGCGGGAGCGGGCGGGTGACTGATCAGAATCCTGAGGGGAAATTTCAGGCGCTGGAAAAGTACGGCATCGATCTGGTCGCGCGGGCGAGTCAGGGGAAGCTCGATCCGGTAATCGGGCGGGACCAGGAAATCCGTCGCGTGATTCAAGTCCTCTCGCGGCGGACGAAGAACAATCCGGTGCTGATCGGCGAGCCGGGCGTCGGCAAGACCGCCATCGCCGAGGGCTTGGCGCTGCGGATCGTACATGGCGACGTGCCGCAGAGTTTGAAGAACAAGCGGGTGATTTCGCTCGATCTTGGCGCGCTGGTGGCCGGCACGAAATTTCGCGGCGAGTTCGAGGAGCGGCTCAAGGCGGTGCTGCGTGAAGTGCAGGATTCGCAAGGGGGCGTGGTCCTGTTCATCGATGAGTTGCACACCGTGGTCGGCGCGGGCCGGGCGGAAGGCGGGGCGGATGCGGCGAATCTGCTCAAGCCGGCGCTGGCCCGCGGGGATTTAAGGTGCATCGGGGCGACGACGCTGGATGAGTATCGCAAGTACATCGAGAAAGATGCGGCGCTCGAGCGGCGTTTTCAGCCGGTTTATATCGGCGAGCCGTCGGTGGACGACACGGTGGCGATCTTGCGCGGACTCAAGCCGCGGTACGAGGCCCATCACAAGGGCGTGAAGATCAAGGATTCGGCGCTGGTGGCGGCGGCGAAGCTGTCGAACCGCTACATCACGGATCGGTTCCTGCCGGACAAGGCGATCGACCTGGTCGACGAAGCGGCCAGCCGGTTGGCAATGGAACTGGAAAGCGTGCCGACGGAGATCGACGAAGTGCAGCGGCGGCTCACCCAGTTGGAACTGGCCGCGCGGCAGCTTCAAGAGGAAACCGAAGAGCACGCGGTCGACCGGCTGGCCGAAATCGAAGACGAGATGGACGAACTCAAACGGAAGCTGGCCAACCTACGCGAGCAGTGGGAAGCCGAAAAGCACGGCGTGGTCGGCGTGGTCGAACTGCGCGAAAAGCTGGCCAAGGCCGAGCGCGATTTCGAGCAGCTTGAGGCGGGCATCAAGCAGAAGCAAAACGACGGGCAGATGGTCGGCGAGAGCGATTACCAACAGCTTTACAATCTCGATAACGAACGCCGCAAACTGGCCGCGGCGCTCGAGAAGGCCAGCGCCGCATCGGCCGCGCAGCAAGCGGGCAAAGATGGTCAACCGGAAGAGAGGCGGAAGTTGTTGCGGCAAGAGGTTGGTCCGGATGAGATCGCCGAAGTCGTTGCCGCGTGGACCGGGGTGCCGGTGGCGCGAATGATGGAGACCGAAAAGGCGAAGCTGCTGGTGATGGAGGAGCGGCTGCACTTGCGGGTCGTGGGACAGGACGAAGCGGTCACGGCGGTGTCGAACGCCATTCGCCGCAGCCGCAGCGGGTTGCAGGATCCGAACCGGCCGATCGGCTCGTTTTTGTTTCTCGGACCGACCGGCGTCGGCAAGACGGAGCTTTGCAAGGCGCTGGCGGAAGTGTTGTTCGACGACGACAGCGCGATGGTCCGCATCGACATGAGCGAATACGGCGAGCGGCACACGGTGAGCCGGTTGATCGGCGCGCCGCCGGGCTACGTGGGCTACGAAGAGGGCGGGCGGCTGACCGAAGCGGTGCGGCGGCGGCCGTATTCGGTCGTGCTGCTCGACGAAATGGAAAAGGCCCATCGCGACGTGTTCAACGTGTTGCTGCAACTGCTCGACGACGGCCGGTTAACCGACGGGCAGGGCCGCACGGTCGATTTCACCAACACGATCGTGGTGATGACCAGCAACGTCGGCAGCCAGATGATTCAGGAGATCACCGAAAGCGGCGGCGACGAAGAGGACATGCGCCACGCGGTCGGCGACGCGCTGAAGGCTCACTTTCTGCCCGAGTTTCTCAATCGGATCGACGATACGATCATCTTCCAGCCGCTGGGGCGCGAGCAGGTGCAGCGGATCGCGGTGTTGCAGATCGAGCGGTTACGCAAGCAACTTGCGGCGAGCGAGTTGAATCTGGTCGTGAGCGAGGCGGCGATCGACGCCATTGGCCGCGAAGGGTACGACCCGACGTTCGGCGCGCGGCCGCTGAAGCGAGTGATCCAGCGGCAGATTCAGAATCCGCTGGCGACGGAGTTGCTCAAAGGCGAATACGAACCGGGGGCGACGATCCAGGTGGATTATCGCGACGGGGAGTTTGCGTTTGAGAAGACGGCGGATGGAGCGGGGCAGCCGCGGGTGGTTTCGTCGCGGGTTGTGTCGTAGGCGCGCTGCAAGCGAGAAACACGTTGGTTTGTTTTTTAACGCAGAGGTCGCGGAGGTTGCGCGGAGGACACAGAGTAGCCCTTGGCCGCAACCGAACTCCATACTGAAACACGGAGGCACGGAGACACGGAGGAAAAAGGGAAAGTGATGAGTGATGAGTGAGCGGCTGTGCCACGTTACGATTGGACGTGCCATTCATCACTCGTCATTTGCATGTCCTCCGTGTCTCCGTGCCTCCGTGTTTTCAAGCAATGAATAAAACCTTCTCGTTCTGACAAGTATTTGTGCCACTCGGATGAACCGCAAAGGCGCAATGGCGCAAAGATGCAGAGACCGTCGGACATGTCAGTGAGCGCTCAAAACCGGCCACTCGGAGGCGCTTGAAAACCGGCCATTTT
>JBBDYI010000286.1:0-16420 GCA_040901705.1 Pirellulales bacterium
ACTACGCGGACTAGGCAATTGCCTATCCTCCCCAAAGTTAGCGCTGGCCCTGGGTAGACTACCAAGGCTCCCGTCTTGTGATTCTTGCGTACAAGTTCCGCAGCACCTGCCTAAATGGCGAGGGAGTCAAGTGGCGGTGAAGACGATCCAACTCCCGTACAAGTTCGAGTCTCCCCTGTCGTTCATACTCGCGAGCAATTTCGGCAATCAAGGGAATAATCGCCGAACAATTCGTCCATAGGTGCCCCACCTTGCTGGGAAGTTCCGTGAACGTTACTGGAGCAAAGCTCGCGGCGGCCACATCCGCCATGCCGAGCGCGTCAAGGCAGAACATCGTGCGAACACATTTCCCACACTTACCACAGTTCACTTCAGACTTCTCGCTGAAACAGACCCTCATATTCGGCAGCCAAGCCCCCCAATCCTTCATTTCCCGGATCTTGTCCAGCCGAGAAAACTGCGCGCCAACGTGCAGCAATTGGAAGTCTTGCGTCATCCATAGTTCATCCGTTCGCGGCATCGACCCTTCCGTTGAAATTTGGCCGTATCGTCCCGAGGAGCCGAGTGCGATGCTGTCGAACCCTGCTCGAACCGCCAGCGCACATGCCGCCAACACCGTTCCGTGGGAGTGCAGAACCCAGTCGAGATCGGTGCTCTTTTGAACAATGGACTTGAGATTCGTTCGCATCGGCATAACATCCCAGCCCAAATCGGATGCCACCGCTTCGGCTCGCGCCAACACGCTCTTCACGATCTCTGGAGACTCGAGATCCATGCCAATAATCGGAATCAGATAGCACGCATCCTCATCGCGCCGGTAGCCGGGATAGGACGCGATGGCATATGTAGCGAGCATGCTGTCCAGGCCGGACGAAAAGAATACTCCCCGTCGACCTTTTCGCCGTGCCTGATCATCCGCCACTGCGGCGAACAAGTTCTCAGGCCGCCCGAGAAACCCCTCAAAGTAACAACTGAACGCAGCCTGGAACTCTCGGATGCCCCGGACGAGCGGCAATGGAACCGGAGCGTCCCATTCGATTTCTCTCTCATATCGCATGGCGGGCATCAACGCTCCGACCTGACAAGCCAGCGAGTCCGCCGCCAAGAAGTCACGAAAGCGCGAGGGAATCTCAATCCTCACCCGAATAGGCTCTACCTCCCAATGAGAGAAGCCGATCGTGGTTTCAATCCCGACCCAGCCATCGTCCTCATACTGCTGTACATGCTCGACGTTCATTTGCGTACGTCGCGAAGTGCCGCTCTCGGGGCGTCCGGAAATGCAGTGTTCAATGATGTTAAATGCTTGACAACACCCATCTTAACAGTGTTAACGTGCCCGGGGCAATAATCACCGGCCGCCTTCTCCTCTGTCGACCTCGCTATTCCGTCGGGATCGCGCACTATACCAGCTACTGTTCAAAGCCAATTAGGGTGGGCTGTGCCCACCGGAGCCTCCGAGCACGAACGAGAAACAAACTGTCAGGCCACTCAAGGACTGTAAGTTGACCTTCCGTCTAACGGAATGCGAATATCGACGGCTGCGCGATGAGACGGGAAAATGGCACGAAAGGTGGGCACAGCCCATTCTACTTGACTTGACTAACGCGTGCTTGCCGATGCAGGTGGAGCGCTGCCGATTAGAATCGATTCTCGCGACTGTTCCGTCGCTGGGAAGTCGAACCGGGGGTGCTTGCGGAGTTTGCGGGGGTCGACGCCGCACCAGTTTTTTAGGCGGACCAAGTCGTTGTCGACGGCGAAGCGTTGGAGGTGGAACGGATCGTCGCCGGGGTGGTTGAAGCCGCCGTAGGCCGAGCAGACGGCGTCGAGGCCAGCTTGGCGGGCGACGTCGAACGCCGTCGCGCTGAGATTGACTTTTTGGCCGAACGGGAACGCGAAGTATCGCACTGGGCCGGAGGTGATCGCCGCGAGTTCGGCTGCGCCGCCGGCGATTTCTTCGCGAAGGGTGTCGCGATCGGCAATCTTGCCGAGGTCGGCGTGGGTTCGCGTGTGGCCGCCGATGTCGATGCCCGATTCGGCGAGAGCGCGGATTTGTTCGGTGGTGTTCGGCGCGTGGCGAACGCCGAGGGCGAGATCGTGCTCAAACGGTCGCTGTTCGAGGATGTTCTGCGACGTGACGAAGTACGTGCAGGGCAGGCGATGGCGAACGAGCAGCGGCAGGGCGGCGTCGCAGTTGTCGGCGTAGCCATCGTCGAACGTGATGGCAACGGCCACGCGGCGATTGCCTTCGCGAATGCGGCGCTGCGCTTCGGCCAGCGAGATGAGATCGACGTTTGCGCGGAGCCAGTCGATTTGCCGCGCGAACATGGCGTTGGAAACGGTCCACGGCGTCGCCAGATCGTCGGCGACTCGGTGGTACATGGCGACGAGGACGGGGGCATCGCCGCGCTGTTGCCAACGCCGACGGCACGACCAGCGATACGGCGTCAATGCCGCGTAGTAGCCGCCGAGCAATGCCTGCGACCACCACGCGATCGCGGTGGAACGATTGGCGGACGGCGCGGATATCGGCGGCTTATGGAGCATTTGTCTGGCGTCGTGCAGTGGCGACTAAGTTTTCGAAACACGGAGGCACGGAGACACGGAGGAAATGCAAAAAGTAAAATGAAGAATGAAAAATGAAAGACCAACACGGGGCCATGCGCCGTTTTGCATTCTTCATTCTTCATTTTGCCTTTTGCATTCTCCTATTGGTCTTCTCCGTGTCTCCGGGCCTCCGTGTTTCATACGGATGCGTTACGACGACTTACCGTTGTCAGATTGGATTACGCCGGCCGTTTTCAACCCGGTTTTGACGAGCCGCTTTAGCCCGTCGCCGGTTTGCCAGGCACGATTCCGCCAGCGGGCGGCCGCGCGGGGGGCGACGACGCGGAGCACGATGCTCTTTCTTGGCTCGGCGCGGAAGTGGGCTTTGTACGGTTCGTCGCCGCGGAGGAAGTCGATGGCCGAGAGGCCGTCGGCGATTGCCTGGCGAATCAATGCCACGGTGATCGCCCGGCCCGGCTCGTCGTCGATCATTTCCGGGGCGACGCCGGCCTGATAGGCGAAAGCGACGCCGCCGGCGGTGAGGTGATACTCCGCAGCGGCCGGCTGGCCGTCGATTTCGAGCCAGTCGAGCCGCAGCGCTTGATCGTCGGCCATGCGGCGCGAGACGTCGCGATGAAATGCCGCGAAGCGGGGCGAGGCGAAGCATCCTTTCTGGCCCAGCGCTGTTCGACGCCGTTGGTGCAAGTCGATCAAATGGCTCCAAGCCACGTCGAGCGCGGCGGCGTCGAAGTTCGGACCGCCGCGAACGGAGTGCAGCCGCGCTCGCCCGGTATCGAGCAGGCGGGTTTCGATTCTTCGCAACTGCTTGCGATGCGACTTGGAAACGCCGGCCAGGTAGGCGTCCCACGACTCGGGCAGCGCCAGCCGCCAGCAGTTCAAGCCCGGCCGACGAGCGACCGACGCGCCGCGGGCTTCCAGGGCGACGGCCAGGCGGCGGATCGTCGGGTCTTCGGCGTCGATGCCGTCGAGGTCGAGCGCATCCCATTGTCGGAACGCGGTCTCGCACAGGTGGTCGGACAAGGCGACGGCGACCTGCGGCGCGAATTCCGGCGTCGCCAGCACGGACATGTAATCCGAGCAGATTTCGCCGCTGCCGAGGAATCGCACGACCCGCCCGCCGGTGAGCGTCGGCTCGATATACCATGGCGCGATGCCGATGAGTTGTTCGGACGTGTCGCGAACGGCGAGCACGAATAGTTCGCTGCCAGGCCGAGCGCCGTGCGGACTATCGGCCGGGGCGACGGTCGCCGCGATGTCCGGTTGGTCGGGGCGTTGCTCGCCGGCGTCCGATGCCGGCCGATAGTGGGTCCACCACCGCGTGAGCCATTCGTATCGACGAAAGGGCACGCCGCCGGACAGGCAATTCCAGGTCTTCGCGAGCGTGGACAGTTCGTCCGCGGACGCAATGCGCGTTACGTACATGGCCAGTGATGCAAATCGTGGTGGCAGGATCGAGCGGCGGTATCGTGCGGCTGTCGCGGCGACGATAGACAAGTCTCGTTCACGATGCGGCCGACGCAACCGACAAATCGCACGATCCCGGACTTTCCGCGCCGCGTGGCGTATTTGCCGCACGCCGGCGGCAGCGCGTGGCAAACGGGCCGCGGCATCATGTGGCCGATTCGCCACGGGCCGCGGTCGTTGCGATTCGTGTTGCGCCAGCGCCGCGGCGGTGCAATCGATACCGTCGATTCATGCGTGCTTCGATTCCCGCTTGACCGGCACGTTCGGACGGCTTGCGTCGTCGCGGCATTCGGTTTGCTCTTTCACGCCACACGACCCGTCGATCGTCTCGCTCGCTTTGTCGCGACCCCACAGACGCAACTTACACTTGTGGAATGAACACCGAGGTTTTTGCAGCATGGCACATCGTCCAACGCACACACCCAGTCCCCTTGATATCTTCCACCTGATGAACAACCACCGCAGCCGCTGGGTGATTCCGACCGTCGCGCTGACTGCGTTGGCACTCGTGTACGCGTTGGTCAAGAGCGACACGTGGGAAGCGGCCCAGGCGCTGGTCGTTCGCAATGAAGCGCACGGTCCGACGGACCGGCCCGGCAAGTTCGCCGCGACGGACGAAATGAAGACCGTCCAAGAGACGATCGTCGAGTTGGCCCGCAGCGACAACGTATTGGAAGCGGCGTTGCGTCAGGTCGGTCCACCAGAGAGCGTGGCCGCCAAAAGCGAGGCGGCCGTGGCGTGGCCCACCGCTCAGGACATTGAGAACCTGCGGGGCAACGTCAAGGTCACACCGCCCAATGGCGCGGAGTTCGGCAAGACCGAAGTGTTCTACGTCAAAGCCACCGCCGGCGACCGCGAGCGAGCGCTCGCGCTGACCACGGCCATCGTCGACGGATTGCAGAGCCGCTTTCAGAAACTGCAGAGCGACAAAGCTTCGAGCATGATCCAAGAGTTGGAACGCACCGCCCAACTGGCCGACAACGATCTGGCCGCCGCCACGGCGAAGCTCGCCGAATACGAAATGAACGTCGGCAGCGACTTGTCGGAGTTGCGGATTCTCAACGACACGCCGTCGGGCAACAGTGATCTGCGGCAAAAGGTTGTCGCGGTCGAATACGAACTTCGCGACGCCGTCACCCAACAGCGGGCCGCCGCCGAACTGGGCGAACTACTGGCCCAGGCAAAGCACGACGAAACCCGCCTGGTGGCGCTGCCGGACCGACTGCTCAAGTCGCACGTCACGCTGTCGCGATTGATCGAAGGACTGAGCCAGGCGCGACTGCGGACGTCGACGCTGCTGGGTAGCAAGTCGGAGGCCCACCCACTGGTCATCGCGGCCAAGGCCGAAGAGCAGGAAGTCGTCGCGGACCTGAAGCGCGAACTGGATAACGCGGTCCGTATCGCCGCGGTCGAAGAGAAGCTGCAAACGGATCGCGTCGAAACGCTCCGCTCTCAATTGGCGGGCGTTCACACCCGACTGGAACGGCTGGCCGCGTTGCGTGCCGAGTACGGCAACCGCGTCGCGGTAGCGAAGAGCCGCGAGAAGCTGTCCGAGGACGCACGCCGGAACCTGGCCGACGCGCGGGCAAGCCACGCCGCCGCCAGCACGAGCCTGATCAATCGCATCGACCAGGCGACGACGGGCCCCCGTCCCGCCGGACCCGGCAAGAGCACGATCGTGCTTGCCGGCATGGTCGGCGGTATGTTGGTCGGCTTCGCCATCGTATTCCTGACAACTCCGGCGACGGTCAACCAACAACGGTCTCTCGCGACCGCCGCAACCAACCATGGCGCATCGTGGAAGCCGCACGGCCAGCAAACCGTCGAATCGCTCGTCAAAACGACCGGCGCGCTGTCGCTCAAGCAAGCGTTGTCGAAGATTTCACAGCAGACGTCGCGGTGGAATTGAGGCAAGAGAGGTTCGGGGATCGGGAAAGTGTCGCCGCTCCGCCTGCCCACTGACCACTAACCACTGACCACTTCCCTCCCCCGCGCATGTCCTTCATCCTCCTCATCGCCGTCGTCGTCGCCCTGGCCTGGACGCCGATTCTGCTGGTCCGCTCGTCGCTGGCGTTGGCCGGCGTGGTGTTCGTCGTGTTGGCGAACTGCTTTTCGCTGGAATTCATGTCGATCGACGTGGGGCCGATCAACATGTCGATCGAACGGTTATTTCTGCTCGCGCTGCCGGTCGCCTACGTCGTGCAGCGCCGCCTGGGCCAGCTCGATCCCAAACCGCTGGGGCGGGCCGATTGGGCGCTGTTCGGCTTCGTCGGCTTCGCGGTCCTGAGCACGTTTATGCACGACTGGCGGTCGGCCAGCGACGTTGGCGCGTCCGTCGTACCGCATCTGATCAACGGGTATCTGATTCCGCTGGCGCTGTTCTGGATCGTGCGTCAAACGAAGATCGAAGCTCGCGAACTTCGTGGCGTCTACGTCGGCTTCGTCGCGTTCGGAGTTTACCTCGCGCTGACGGGCATCGCGGAATCGCAGGGGGCGTGGAGCTTCGTATTTCCCAAGTACATCGCCAATCCCGAAATCGGCTTGCACTTCGGTCGCGCCCGCGGACCGATGGTGCATTCGGTCACCTACGGCATGGCGCTGGCGACGAGCATGTTCTGCGGCTGGATGCTGTGGCCGGGTTCGTCGCGGGGAGCGAAACTGGCCCTAATTTTGTTGCTGCCGCTTGCACTGGCCTCGCTGTATTTCAGCAAGACCCGTAGCGTGTGGCTCGGTGCGGCGTTGGGCACGGGCGTGCTGATGCTGACGCAACTTCGCGGCGCATGGCGGCCGCTACTGCTCGGCGGTGCGGTCGGCGGCGGTCTGCTCGTGGCCGTGATGAAGTTCGATTCGATCGTCGCCTTCGACCGCAAGGACAACACCGCCGAGCAGACCCGCGAGTCGGTCGAGGCCCGCGGCAGTTTTCTGTACGTCTCTTGGCAGATGTTCAAGGACCGGCCGCTGCTGGGTTTCGGATTTGGGCAGTTTCCGACTTCCAAGCTGCCGTACCTGGCCGATCGCGAGACCGACTTGCAGCTCGAAGCGATCCGGCCTTGGTCGCACCACAATACGTACCTGAGCGTGCTGACCGAGTTGGGCGTCGTCGGCTTGGTGCTGTTCGTGGGCGTGCTTGCGGCGTGGGCCGGGCGAGGTTGGCGACTGCTCCGCGACGCCGATGCTCCGACGTGGGTGCAGAATCACGGCGCGCTGATGCTGGCCGTACTCGCCATGTACGCCATGCAGTGCATGTTCCACGAAATGTCGTTTACGGCGCGAGACAATTCGCTGTTGTTCATCTTCGCCGCGCTGACGAGCGGTTTGTACGCAACGGCCACGCGGCCGGCGGCGGCGTTCTCGACACGGCCGGAACTAGCGTGGCAATGGCCGAGCCTCCGCGGTGCGACTCGGTCATAACCGACTTCCATCGCACGCAGTTCGCCCACTGGCCAGTGGCGACGTCCTTCGGTGAAGCGATTGAGTCACTCCGCCTTTCCCGCAACGTCCGGCGGCCCCAGCGAAAGCGCGTGAATCCGCAGTTGGTTGTGGTTGCCGATGTACAGCAGGTGCGGATCGCCGGGCTGCCAATACGGGCTTTGCGATAGCTGGTCGAAGCCGCCGTCGAAGTCGATGATGGTTTTGCCGTCGACCTTCACGTCGATGCGTCCGCCACGAACCGTCAACACAACCTTCGACTTCATGCCCGTTGTGAAGACCGCGCCGTCGCGGCGGGTCGAATTGTTGTTGATCGACCGGCCGTCGACGTTCTCGATCGCCGAGACGTGGCCGAAGTCGAGATTCACGTGCGCCCGCCGTCCGCCGGCGGTGAACGCCAGCACGAGTCCGCAGCTGTCCTCGACCGGCTCGACCTCTGCGACAAGCGAGTATTCGGCCGGCGGAATGACGTCGATCAACACCGCACCGCGGTTCGACGTTGGCGACGTGAGGACGCCGTCCGCGAGCGACCAACCTAGGCCGACGGCGGCGGCGTCGATCTGCACCAACGGCATCAAATCGATTTTCTCCTCGATCCGCGCGGCGGTGCGGATTCTCGCCGCCTGTCGGGCAAGCTTGATTTCATCCGATTCGCCGTCGGCCAGCGCGGCGACCGCAGCGGCCAGCGACGTGCGGTCGCCGGGCAATCGCGCCACGATGCGGAGCCATGCCGCGCGATAGGTTTCCGGCTTGCCGACCGCGGCGGCCAGCGCTTCGGCGAGCCACGAGTCGTCCACGCGGGCAAGTTTGGCGAGCGTGAACTCAGCTTCCCGCCCCGCATCGGTCGGATCGCCGAGATTCCGCGTCAGCACCGGCAGCATGCGCCGCGCCGCAGCCGGATAGGCGGCCATCGTTCGCAGCGCTGCGACGTAGCGGTTATCGAAGATCGGCGGTCCATCGGCGATCTCCAACAGTTCTGGCACGACGATCGCCGCGTCGCCGCCGATGCGCCCCAATGCCCGAATCACGGCGTCGTCGGCGCCAGCTCCGCGACTCGCGCGCAAATATGCGACCATCGCGGGTGCGGCGGCGACCGCATCGGTCCCGAGATCGGCCAATCGCTTCGCCGCCGTTTCCTCCAAGCTTGGGTCGTCGCTGCCGAGCATCGCCACGAGCGTGTCCAGCCCATTGGCAATCATCACCAAACTAAACGCCAGGTCAGTCGAGGTCTTCGTGGATTGATGGACTTCGGCGGCAATTACGTTTCGCCCACCGCGAAGCCTGGCCGGATCGACGGCGAAGTACACCATGTCCGCTTCGCTGGCGTTGTTGATCGTCAGCGGCGCGAGCGTCGAGTAGCGGGCACCGGGCCGCAGGTTGTCGCGGACGATCTCCTCGCCGTTGAGATACACCGCCACGCCGTCGTCGCGGGCGATGCCGACCATCAGGTTTTTCACACTCGGCAGATCGGCCACTTGGAATTCGGTGCGGAAATAGGTTGTGACGCGCTTGTTTTTCTTGTCGCCGCCGTAATCGACCGTAGTAACGATGCCTGGATCGCCGTATCCGAACAGCGGTTTGCCTTTTTTCCACTTCGAGTCGTCGAAATCGACCTCGCGCCACCCTTCGCCCTGATCGGAGCCGTCGTCGAGATACTTCCACTCGTAACCGGAAGGAATCAGATTTCCCTCGAACGACAGGTTCGCCGATTTGGTGGCGTCGATCGTTTCGATCACCTGGTTGGTGTCCCAAATCCGTACTGTGTGTTCCGCCCCGCGCGACGCCAGGTGTTTACCGTCGCTAGTCCAGTCGAGCGTGTGCGGCATCGAATCGCTCCACGTCATATTCTGCGACGGTCGCAGCGTGAGCAGTTCCAAACCGGTAACGGCGTCCCATAATCGCACGCTGTTGTCGGCAGCGAGCGACGCGATCCGGTTGCCCCGCCGCGGCTCCCAGCGGAGCGCCAGCACGTTGCTGTGGCCGATCAGCCGGAGTTCCTGCTTGCCCGTCGCCGGATCCCAGACGCGGATGGTGTCGTCCGCTCCGGCGGTCGCCAGATGCTTCCCATCCGGACTGAACGCGACGGCGCGGATGAAACCGGGATGCCCTTTTAGCTCGGCGATTTCCTTGCCGTCGTCGGCGTTCCATAGGACGATCGACATTTCGCGGCCGCCGCCGGCGATCACATTGCCGGCCGAACTCCAGTCGATCGTGCCCGTCATATAGCCGCGCAAGGCGCGAACGAATCGGCCCGTTTTCGCGTCCCAGATGCCGATCGTGCCGTTGTAGTGTGTGGTGGCGAGTTGGGTTCCGTCGGGCCGCCACACGACCGACTGGGCCGGCCCTTGCGGCAGTGAGATTGGCCCGCCGACCATGCCGGAAATCCACAACCGCAGCGGCCCCGGCATGCCGGAGAGTTCGCCGATTTCTTTTCCCGTCGCGGCATTGCGAAGGAAAACGCCGGTGTCGTCGCCTTGGCCCATCACGATCGCCAGCGTCGCGCCGTCGGGGCTCCAGGCGGTCTGAAGCGGCGGTGTACCGGGAATTCGCCATCTGTCCTTGCGTTTGCCAGTCGCCGAATCCCAAAACCGAATCGAATGATCTCGATGAACGGTGGCGAGCGTGTCGCCGCCGGGATTCCAGGCCAGAGCGTTGATCGTGCGATCGCCGCGATTTCGCCGATTGTCGGATTGCGGCGGCGCAAATCGCCAGACGCGAATCTTTCCGTCGCGTCCGCCGGCGGCAACCATGTCGCCGTCGCCGCGCCAGGCGATCGATTCGGAAAGCTGCGTCAATCGCCGCAGCACCGGCACGTCGTTGTTCTGTTCGCTCGCATTGGGTCGCAAATCCCACGTCCGGGCGAATCCGTCTGCGCCGACCGTCGAGAAAAATTCCTCGGTCGGATGCCAGGCGATGCCGAGCACCTGGCGCACCGGCCCGTAGTACGATCGCTCCTGCCGCGCGCCGATGTCCCACAGCCGCACGTTGCCGGCGACGTAAACCAACCGCTGGCTATCCGGGCGCCAGGCCATGTCGGTGACTTCGCCGCCATAGGTCCACCGCGGTTCGCCCGACGCTGCGCCGGTGGCGACGTCCCAAAGTCGCACCTTCCCATCGGTCCAGCCCGTGGCGATCCATGCGCCGTTTGGACTCCACGCCAGGCGGCGCAGTCCGCCGAGTTGCGTATAGCCGAATGGCCCCTCGCCTTGCGAGCGGCTACCGGCCACTTCCAGCGTCTTCACAACGTTGCCGCTCTCCGACGAAAAAATACGGATGTCCCGCAGCCGATACACCGCCGCGAACGATTCGCCGTCGGGGCTGAAGCATACGTCGGGCACGCCGATTCCTGCCGACGCATCGCGGAGCGACAACGAGTAAATCGGTTTGTCGGCGTTCGGACTCCACATCTTCACCGTGCCGTCGCGGCCGGCCGAGACCAATTGCGAACCGTCCGGACTCCACGCGATGCGGTGAATTGTCCCCTTGTGTCCGGCAAGGCGGCGGAGCGGTTTGGAGGTATCGACGTCCCAAATCACGATCGCGCCGTTGTCGCCGGCCGACGCCAGACGCTTGCCGTCGGGATGCCACGCCACGCTGCGAACCGATACGCCGGGAGCGTGCAGAAACGTGCGGTCGAACGCTTGATTGATCTGCCGATAGAGATAATGCCATTCCCAGCCGCGGAGGTCGGGATCGTCAGCGTTGCGCGGTTTGAGGTCGTCGAGTAGCGGCGTGATGTCGTCCGGCAGATCGGTCGATTCCCACGCTTTGCACAAGTTGCGAATCTTCTGTGCGTACAGGAATTCCTCTGCCTGCTGCCGTGCGATGCGTTCTTGTTCCTGCGCCTGTTCGGCGGCGATGCGCTTCGATTCCGCCAGGTCGCGAAGTCCGTCGGCCTTGGCCTTGAGTCCTTCCGCTTCGGCTTTTTGCAGCAAGGCTGCGGCGCGGGCGTCGTCGGCGTCGCGTTTTTCGCGTTCGACGTCGGCTAGCGCCGCTTGCGTGCGGACGTAGCCGGTCGTCGCCACGGCGGCGACGGTCACCAGCAGCACAAGCACCGTCGCCAGCAGCGACGCCACGGCGGGAAATCGCTTGGCCCACCGCCAGGTGCGCTCGATTCGTCCCACCGGCCGCGAGACGATCGGTTCGCCGCGCTGCGTGCGCTGCAATTCGTCGCACAACTCGCGGGCCGTGGCGAACCGTTGCGACGGATTCTTCTCCAGGCACCGCAGCACGATCGTTTCCAGATCGCGCGAAATCGCCGGGTTGATCCGCCGCGGGCTGGGCGGCTCCTCGTTCAGTATTTGCAGGATCAGCATTCGCGTGTTGCCGCGGAACGGCAACTCGCCGGTGAGCATCTGGTAGAACATCACGCCGAGCGAGTAAATGTCGCTGCGGCGGTCGGCGCGGTGGCCTTCGCCGCGGGCCTGCTCGGGAGACATATACGCGGGCGTGCCCAGCACGCGGCCCTCGATCGTCATCGTCAACTCACCGACGTCGCGTTTCGCCAGGCCGAAGTCCATCACGTGCGGGTCCATCTCCGCGTCGAGCATGATATTGCCCGGCTTGAGATCGCGATGGACGATACCCTTGTTGTGGGCGTGATCGAGCGCGTCGGCGACTTTGGCGACGATTTGCGTGGCCTGGGCGATGGTGAGCGGTTGGCTAGTCATCCAGTCGGAGAGCGTCACGCCGCGGACGATGTCGCTGACGATGTAGATCGTCTCGCCGTCGCGGCCGACTTCGTGAACGTTGACGATGTTCGGATGGCTGAGCTGCGCCGCCGCACGGGCTTCGCGGAGAAACTGCTCGGCTTCGTGCGGTTCGAGCTGTCCCTTCCGCGGCACCTTGATGGCCACGGTACGGTCGAGGTCGCGGTCGCGAGCCTTCCAGACCGTGCCGAACGCACCGACGCCCAACTGCTCGATCAGATCGAAGTGCCCGACGGAGTTCACCGCCGTCGCGGCCCGCGTCGTCGCCGCGTCGTCGACCAGACTGAAGTTGCTTCCGCACAGGCTGCACGTGATGTCGGCCCAGGATCCGTCGACGACGGTTTCGATGTAGTTGCGGCACGAGGGGCAGCGGACCTTCAAACCGCGGCCGAGCGTCGATGCGTGAGACGGATCGTCGACGGAACCGGACGCGGCGGCCAAAGCGGGCTTCGCTCCGGAACCTTGCCCGTCGCTTCCATGACCGTTGTCGGACGGTGGTTTGGGCGATTGCTGCGACTGCGAATCGGGTTCGAGCACCTGGGTCTCGAACAGATGTGTCGGCGGGTGCGGCGTGGACTTGCTTGGCGTGGAATTGCCCGAAGCGGATGGCGGCAAGTTGCGCAGTGCGTCGGCCAACTCCGGCATCAAATCCGGGTGCTGAGCGATCACGTCGGCGGCCGCCAGCGTTTCGCCGGTGGCGCGGCGACGGAGAAAGTCGTCGACCGCCTCGCGGACACGGGCAACGCGGTCACCAGATGCTGTCTTGCCGTGGGAGTCCACGTCTTCCACCCTTAACGGTTCACCGGCGTCGAAAGCAATCCGGCCGCGGGAACGACGCGAACCGCGGCACGCTCGAAGAACTTCGCCGTCGGCCGGCCGATCTTGCCCACCGACCTTGATCCGCAGACGTCGAGATGCCCCTCGGACGGCGGAGCGGCGACGTGTGGGCAGCGACGACCGAGCTTCTATATTGCGTCCGCCGGAACGGGGTCGTCAATCAACGGCGTCAATCAACGGCGTCAATCAACAGCATCGCTCAACAGTATCGATCACTGGCGGCGGACCAGCGCCCCCTATTCGCCCGTTTCTTCCAGATACGTATACCCGGCCAGCCCGGCCTCGTAGAACCGCAGAAATTGGCCGGCTTGCTTGAAGTCGATCCGTTCGCCGCGGACAGCTTCGTCGACGGAGGTTTGCATGCGGCGCAGCAGTTCGTTGCCGTCGAACTGAACGTAGTTGAGCACTTCGCGAACGGTGTCGCCCTTGACGATGGCGTCGACGACGATTTCTCCGCCCTCGTCGAGGCTGACGTGGACCGCGTTGGTGTCGCCGTACAGATTGTGCAAGTCGCCGAGGATTTCCTGGTACGCACCGATGAGGAACGCGCCGAGGTAATACGGCCGGCCGTCCCAGAGGTGCAGCGGGAGCGTCTTTTTCACGTCGCGGCGGTCGATGAACTGGTCGATCTTGCCGTCGCTGTCGCACGTAATGTCGCCGAGCACGGCGTGCCGCGTCGGCTCCTCGTCGAGGCGGTGAATTGGCATCACGGGGAACAACTGCTTGATCGCCCAACTGTCGGGCATCGATTGGAACAGCGAGAAGTTGCAGAAGTACGTGTCGGAGAGCATGGCGTCGAGGTTGTTCAAGTCGTCGGGCTTGAATTCCATGTCGGCCACCAGTCGCTGAATCTTCCGGCACGTGGCCCAGAACAGGTTTTCGGCGAGCGCACGCTGGTCGAGCGGCATGTATCCGCTGACGAACAGATTCATCACCATTTCCATCGCCTGCTGGGCGTCGTGGTAGCTTTCCAGCACGTTGCGGGCGGTGATGTTGTTGAATGTATAGTTCAGATCGCGAAGCGGCTGTTCGGCGTCTTCGGGCACGACGAGCGAACCGTTGGCCTCGTAACCTTTGTCCGTAACGCCGAGGACGTCGAACACGAGCAAGCTGTGATAGGCGACGGTCGCGCGGCCGCTTTCGGAGATGATCGTCGGGTGCGGGACGCCGACTTCGTCGCAGACGCTTTGAACGTGATAGATCACGTCGTTGGCATATTCCTCGAGCGTATAGTTGGCGCTCGATTCGAAGTTGGTCTGCGAGCCGTCGTAGTCGACGCCCAGGCCGCCGCCGACGTCGAGAAACTCCAAGCCTGCGCCGCGGTTCTTCAACTCGCCGTAGATGCGGGCCGCCTCGTTGAGTGCGGACTTGATGAAGCGGATGTTGGTGATCTGGCTACCGAGGTGAAAATGGAGCAGCTTGAAGCAGTCGAGCATGTCGCGCTCGCGCAGTTCTTCGATGGCGTGGAGGATTTCGCTTACGGTGAGGCCGAACTTCGAGCGGAATCCGCCCGACGACTGCCAGCGTCCTGCGCCTTTGGCCGCCAGCTTGACGCGCATGCCGATTCGCGGCCGCACGCCGAGCCGCTGGGCGTAGTCGAGAATCAATCCGAGTTCCGAATACTTCTCGACGACCGGAATGATATCGCGGCCGATCTTATGCGCCATCATCGCGGTTTCGATGAACTCGGCGTCTTTGAAGCCGTTGCAGATGATCGGCGTATCGTTGTCGGCTAGCGCGACGACGGCGAGCAGTTCCGGCTTGCTGCCGGCCTCTAGCCCAAAGCCGAATGGCTTGCCGAAGCGGAGCACTTCGTCGACCACCTGCCGCTGCTGATTGACCTTGATCGGGAACACGCAGCGATAGCGACCGCCGTATTGATGGTCGTCGATGGCCTTGTTGAAGGCGGCGTTGATATCGCCCAGGCGGTGCTTGAGCAAGTCGGGAAAGCGAACCAGAATCGGCAAGTCGAGGCCGCGCTGCTGCATGCGGTCGACCAGTTGCCGCAGGTCGATCGAGCGATGCGGATCCTTGGTAGGATGGACCAGCACATTGCCGGCCGGCCCGATGGAAAAGTACCCTTTCCCCCAGCCGTCGATCTCGTACATCTCCGCCGAGTCATTGACCGTCCAACGGCTGACTTCCAGATCCTGCTTCATCGAGTTCTCCTCGCCCGCCCCAAGCTGTGGGGCCGCGGCATAATTTGACCCGCACCGAGTCTCGTTGATCGATTCGTAACGCTGTGTGGATTATTGCCGTCATCCTATGCAAGGCGAAGGCGAATGTCGAGCGGTTGGAGGTTGGAGATAGGAGATAGGAGATTTCGCCGTAGACGATTTGCCTTTTCTTCCCAACCTCTAACCTCTAACCTCCAACACCGACTGCACCGCGACTATACTTTGGCCTCTTCCGTAACGATCCGGTTGTGTGAATTGAGTTCCATGTCTACGAGCGATACATTCAGCGGCGAGCTTTCCGACGATGCGGGGGCCATCGAGATCGTCCGCGGCGACTTTCCGCGCGGACCGTTTCGCGCGGCGCTGTTCGACTTCGACGGCACGCTGTCGCTGATTCGGCGTGGCTGGCAGGACGTGATGATTCCGATGATGGTCGGCCACCTCGCCGCCACGCCGACCGACGAGCCGGAGGACCAGCTTCGCACCGTCGTAGAGGACTTCGTCGCGCGGCTGACCGGCCGGCAGACGATTTACCAGATGATCCAACTCGCCGAGGAAGTCGCCCGCCGCGGCGGATCGGCCCGCGAGCCGCTCGATTACAAACGCGAATACCACGACCTGCTCTGGCAACAGGTCGGCCGCCGCGTGGCGAGTTTGCGCGACGGGTCCGCGGAGCGGGAGGAACTTGCCGTGAACGGTTCGCACGCCCTGCTTACCGCGCTTGCGGAGCGGGGCGCTGCGCTCTATCTCGCGTCGGGCACGGACCTCAACTACGTGCAGGATGAAGTCGAAGCGCTGGCCATGACCGGTTTCTTCGCGCCGCACATCTACGGCGCGGTTGACGACTTCGAAAAGTTCTCCAAGGCGAAGGTCATCGAGCAGATTCTCGGCGAAATGAACGTCGCCGGCGGTCAAATCGTCGGCTTCGGCGATGGCTTCGTCGAAATCGAGGAAGTCAAGCGCGTCGGCGGCCTGGCCATCGGCGTGGCCAGCAACGAAGAATCGCGGCAGGGCGTCAACCAATGGAAACGCAGCCGCTTGATCGAAGCGGGAGCGGACATCATCGTCGGCGATTATCGGTGCTTGGACGAATTGCTGGCAACGATCGGTGCGTAGCGGCTATGCAGAAATGTAGGAGGCGAATCCTTTCGCCGAAAGCACTGCGCGGCAATTCCGTCGGCGAAAGTATTCGCCTCCTACAGTCGGGAAGTTACTACGGCGGCGGTGCGTCGATGATCG
>JBBDYI010000287.1:0-732 GCA_040901705.1 Pirellulales bacterium
TCGCCGCGGGCTCGACGACGAACAACGAGGGCGTGGCGGGCGCGGGCGGCGACGTGCGTGATTTCGAAGCCCTTTGCCGCTTGGCCTGACCTACGAAACTGTGTCTGTTCAACACTTGTTTTCATGAAAGGAAGGATCGCAATGAAGTGCTTTAATTCTTTCGGCGTCGTGCTCCTGTCGCTCGTGGCGGCCGGATGCGGATCGTCGGGCGGCGGCGAAGCGAATTCGTCGAGCGGTTCGTCGCCCGACGGAAAAAAGTACCTTTTGGCCGAAGAGCCAAAGGGCGGGCAGGACGTCATCAAAACCCGCGAAACATCCAAAGACGGCGACGACGTGGTGGTGATCGGCCGCATCGGCGGCCAGGAGAATCCTTGGCTCGACGGAATGGCCGGGTTCCGCATCGTCGACTCGTCGCTCAAGGCTTGCAGCGACGTTCCGGGCGACTCGTGCGAAACGCCGTGGGACTATTGCTGCGAGACCGACAAGCTGGCCACCGGCGCGGCGCTGGTGAAGGTCGTCGACGCCGAGGGAAAAGTAGTCAAGAGCGACGCCAAGACATTGCTTGGCGCGAAGGAACTGCAAACGGTCGTCGTCGCCGGCAAGGCCAAGCGCGACGAGGCCGGCAATCTGACCGTTTTGGCCAAGGGCATTTATATCCGACCTTAACGGCCTGTGGAGGCCTCGCATGTCCACCGAAGTCGATCTTTCGCAACTGGCCGTCGACCGCGGCGG
>JBBDYI010000287.1:742-11155 GCA_040901705.1 Pirellulales bacterium
GGGGGGGGCCCCACGGCCGGCGGCACATTTTGACGCGGTACGTCGCGCCCGGCGCATTGCTGGTCGGTTTCATGGCCGTCGTGGCCTGGGCGTCGTGGGACACGGTGTTTCCGCCACGCGAGGTGACGGTTGTTCCCGTGCTGACCGATCGGGCCAGCTCCGTCGCCGCCGGTACGCCGCTGTTCCAAGCGGCCGGCTGGATCGAGCCGCGGCCGACGCCGATCCGCGTCGCGGCGCTTGCGCCCGGCGTCGTCGAGCAGTTGCTGGTGGTCGAGGATCAAGTCGTCGCGGCGGGCGACCCAATCGCGGAACTCGTCAAGGACGACGCGCGGCTGTCGCACGACCAAGCGCTTGCCAACGTGCAACTTGCCGAATCGGAGCTTGCCCAGGCGGTCGCCGTCGCCCGTGCGACGACGGTTCGCTACGAGCAGCCCGTGCATCTCGAAGCGATGGTCGCCGACGCCAATGCCAAGCTGGCCAACGTGGAAACGCAGCTTGCCAATCTCCCCTTCGAGACTCGCCGCGCCGAAGCGCAGCTACAGTTCGCCGAGTCGAATTATCAGGGCAAGCTGTCGGCCAAGGGCGCGATCTCCGACCGGCTGATCGAGCAAGCCCGCAGCGAACTCGACGCCGCCCAAGCGCTCGTCGAAGAGTTGCATCGCCGCGAGTCGTCGCTTGAGCGCGAGCAGGAAGCGCTCACGCAACAGCGCAACGCCCAGCAGCGGCGGCTGGAACTCCTGTCCGACGAAATCCAATCTCGCGACGAGGCCGAAGCTCGTTTGAATTCGGCCAAAGCCCGCGTCGAGCTGGCCCGCGTCGCCGCGGCGGAAGCCAAATTGCGATTGGATCGCATGACGGTCCGCTCGCCGGTCGACGGCCGTGTGTTCGAGCTGATCGGCTATCCCGGTTCGACGCTCTCCGGCGGCATGCAGAAGACCGAAAACTACGACAGCAGCACGGTGGTGACGCTTTATCAGCCGGGCAAGTTGCAAGTCCGCGTCGACGTGCGGTTCGAGGACATCCCCAAGGTCAGCCTCGGCCAGAGCGTGACGATCCACAACCCGGCCCTCGACGCGCCACTCTCCGGCAACGTGCTGTTCCTCGGCAGCGAAGCCGATATCCAGAAGAATACGCTCGAAACCAAGGTCGCCATCGACGCCGCGCGGCCGGTGTTCAAGCCGCAGATGCTCGTCGACGTGACGTTCCTCTCGCCGCCGCGGGCCGACGATGCGCCGCGGGCAACCGACGAATTGAGAATCTACGTTCCCAAGCAATTGGTCCACGAAGGCGACGGCGGCACGTTCGTGTGGCTGGCCGACCAATTTCAGAAAGTCGCCCGCCGGCAAACCGTCGAAACCGGCGCGCAGCGCGCCGACGGGATGGTCGAAATCGTCCGCGGCCTCGACGTATCGAGCCGCCTGATCGCCGCCGACCACGAGACGCTCCGCGACGGCGAGCGGATTCGCGTGGTCGGCGAAGAAGTCCCGCAACCGCGACCGTCGGCGGCAGGGCACCAAACGATGCAACGAACCCCATAGGCCACTTGCCATGTCGCTTGTCGAAATTCGTAACGTCACGAAGCGTTACCACAAAGGCGACGAAACGATCACGCCGCTCGACGCCGTTTCGCTCGACGTCGACGCGGGCCAGTTCGTGTCGCTGATGGGCGCCAGCGGCACGGGCAAGTCGACGCTGCTCAATCTCATCGCCGGCATCGACCGCGCCGACGAAGGCACGATCAACGTCGCCGGCGCGGAAATCACACGTCTGTCGCGGTCGGGTCTGGCCAACTGGCGCGCCGCGAGCATCGGCTACGTATTCCAGACGCACAATCTCGTGCCGGTGTTGACCGCATTCGAAAACGTCGAAATGCCGCTACTGCTGTTGCCGATGTCGCGATCGGAGCGTCGGCGGCGAGTCGGCGTGGCCCTCGAAGCCGTCGGACTGACCGACCGCGCCGCGCACTATCCCCGGCAGCTTTCCGGCGGTCAGGAACAGCGCGTCGGCATCGCCCGTGCGATCGTCGCCCACCCCAAGGTCGTCGTCGCCGACGAACCGACCGGCGATCTTGACTCCGACACGTCGGAACAAATCCTGCGGCTGCTTGTGCGGCTGAACAAGGAGCTTGCGATCACGCTGTTGATGGTCACGCACGACGCCGACGCCGCGTCGATTGCCGGGCGGCGACTGCGGCTCGACCGGGGAAAGCTGATCGAAGCGAACGGTGCGGCGGACCGCGAAACCCCGACAACTACAAGCTAACAATCCAAACGGTCCAACTGTAGGAGGCGAATCCGTCGCCGACGGAATCGCTAACTTGCGTCATTCGGCGAAAGGATTCACCTCCTACAATCGCTATTTGGAAATGCGATTGGACAACTCATGCTCAAATTCATCCCCTACGTCCTAAAAACGCTCTGGCGGCATCGTGCCCGCACGCTGCTCACGGTCAGCGGCGCGGCGGTCGCGCTGTTCGTATTCAGCTTCGTCGGCTCGATTCAGCAGGGCATGAACGCGCTCGAAGAGCGGCAGGCCAGCGCGCTGTCGCTGGTGGCGTTTCAAGCCAACAAGTTTTGCCCTGCCACCAGCCACTTGCCGCAGGACTACGACGCGAAGATTCTCGGCCTTCGCGGCGTCCGCGACGTCGTGCCGATTCAGGTCTACACGAACAACTGCCGGGCGAGTCTCGACGTGGTGGTATTTTACGGCCTGCCGCCGAAGAAACTTCGCGCGGCCCGCGACTTCGAACTGCTCAGCGGAAGCTGGGAAGACTTCGAGCAGCACCAGGACGCCGCCGTCGTCGGTCGAGCCGTCGCCAGTCGCCGCAAGATCAGCACGGGCGACAAGTTTTCGATCGGCGGCATGAGCGTCAAAGTCGCCGGCATCTTCACGTCCGACGATCCGGCCGAGGAGAACTACATCTATTCGCATCTGGAATTTCTGCAGCGCCGAGCGGGAGAGTATCAAGTCGGCACGGTGACGCAGCACGAAGTCCTGCTGGAAAGCGGCGCGGATACGTCGGCCCTGTGCCGGCAGATCGACGACATGTTCCGCGGCGGCCCGGTGGAGACCGACACCCGGCCCAAGGGCGTGTTTCAAGCCGACAGCCTGGGCGATCTGGCGCAACTGATCCAAATGGCCCACTATCTCGGCTACGCTTGCGTGGCGCTGGTGCTGACGCTGGTGGCGACGACGACGGTGATGAGCGTGCAAGACCGCATCAAGGAACACGCCGTGCTGCAAACGATCGGCTTCACCGGCGGCCGCGTGTTCGCGCTGGTGCTGACCGAGAGCGTCATCTTAAGCGCCGTCGGCGGCGCGATCGGCGTCGGCGCGGCAACGTTGACGCTGGCGGTGAGTCACCTGTCGGTCGGAGCAGAGGCGGTCACGATCGCGTTCACGCCGTCGCTGCGTCTGGCGGCGGTGGGTATCGGCATTTCGCTGGCGGCCGGGGTCGTCGCCGGAATCGCACCGGCGCTGACCGCGGCACGGGTTGATATCGTCAACGCGCTGCGGCAGGCATAATCCGCCGACTCGTACGTGGTCGACCAGCGTCACTCCGGCATCGCCTGCCGCACGATCCGGCTGATCTCCTTGAACTGCGGCGTGCCGGCCACTTCGCACCACTCGAACAGCGCCGATTCGGTCGTGGTGAGCGTCGCGCCGCAGCTTTCCATGCGTCGTAGCGCCGTCTCGTGATCGACCGCGAATCGCGCTCCGACCGCGTCGACGGCGACGTACACGCGAAAACCGTTGGCCATCGCGTCGAGCACCGTTTGCTGAATACAGACGTGCGTCTCGATGCCGACGACGAGCAGCTTGAACAAACCCCGTCGGCGAAAACCGTCGAACGTGCTCGCACAGCCGCGGCAACTGAACATCGTCTTCGCCGGCACGGGATTGTCCGGCGTGGATTCGAATCGCTGGGCTAGCACAGGCGTGGTCGGTCCCAGACCCTGCGGATATTGCTCCGTGGCGGCGGCGAACACGCCGAGCACCTTCGCGCCGTCGAGCAGCCGGCCGATGTTCCACACGATCCGGCGATGTTCCGGAACGAGACCGATGAGCTTTTCCTGCACGTCGACAACGAGCAAGCCGCTGTCGGCGACGGAAAGCAGTTCGGTGCTGCGATGGAGCGGCGTTGTGTCGGGCATGATGAATTCCAGAGATGCAATAGATGAAGCATGGCGGCGCGGAATAGCCGTTAGCCGCAAGCGAAAAACGAGTTGATTACTTCAACGCAGAGGACACAGAGGGATCGCAGAGAATGCTTGTGCATTGAATTGTGTTGCGACTGGTTGGCTTCGTGTCGCGTCGGAAATGGCCAGCGGAATTCCACACATGATATCCCCTCTGCGAACCTTAGCGTCCTCTGCGTCCCCTGCGTTAAACGGACCCGCACAAATCTGCGCAAACGAGCAAGAAGTTCCGAATCAGTAGCTGGGCGCCACGGTGCAGGAGATTCACAATCCAATCCTCTTCTCCGTGCCTCCGCGTTTCCAATTGACTTGCTCGCGAGTGACCGACAACGGCACGCTGTTCCGTGCTTGCGTTGCGCCAGCCAAGCATATCGCATTGGGACCCAATCGGACAGCGGCGGCGCGAGCAACCGGCGTCGCGGGCGGGGCGCGTTGACGCCGTGTGCGGGGTACTGGAATATGGATGTCATGCCGCCTGACGAACGATCTTCCGATTCATCTTGCGATTCATCTTCCGACGCTCCTGCCAACGCTGGTGGCGGTGTAGCTGGCGGCGGCGATGCCGTTGGCGGCGGTGGCCGGTCTGTCAGGTCGCCTGCCGAGATTCTTGCCACGCCCGTCCAGTTTCTCGCGGGCGTTGGGCCGAAGCGCTTCGACCTGCTCGAACGCCTCGGCCTGCGGACCGCCAAGGACGTGATCTTCAACTTCCCGCGCGACTATCAAGACCTGACCGACGTGCGGCCGATCGCCGAATTCGAGGAGGGCAAGCTGCTGAGCGTCGTCGCGACGGTCGAGGACATCGATTCCCGCGTGTCGATGAACGGGCGGACGGTCGTCGGCGTGCTATTCAGCCAAGACGGGCACTATCTCCGCGCGATGTGGTTCAACATGCCGTTCATGCGCGATCATTTCGTTCGCGGGCAAAGCGTGCTGCTCTCCGGACAACCCAAATACGCCGGCGGGCGGTGGGAAATGGTCCACCCGCGGGTGCAGTTCGTCGAGGCGGACGACGCCGACACGCCGCGCGGCAAGGTGCTGCCGGTCTATTCGCTGACCGAGGGCTTGAACCAGCACCAGATGCGCAACATCGCCCGCGGTGCGCTGGAGCAATGCGTCGAACTGCTGGATGAAGTGTTTCCCGCCGAGTATCTCGCGGCCCACCAACTTTGGCCGATCCGCAAAGCGCTGCCGCAAGTTCATTTTCCCGACGACCGCGGCAGCCTCGAACAGGCGCGGCGGCGGTTCGTTTATCAGGAACTGTTCATTCTGCAACTTGCCCTGGCCGTCAAGCGCCGTCGCACTCACGACGACGGCCACGCTCCGCCGCTGGAAGCCACCGCCAAGATCGACGCGCGAATTCGCCGGCTGCTGCCCTTTGAACTAACCGCCGGACAGCGCCGTGTGATCGACGAAATCGCCGCCGACATGGGCGGCTCGCGGCCGATGAACCGTTTGCTGCAAGGCGACGTCGGCAGCGGCAAGACCGCGGTGGCCGTTTACGCGATGCTCGTCGCCGTCGCGCATGGACATCAAGCCGTGCTCATGGCGCCGACGGAAGTGCTCGCCCGACAGCATTTCGCGACCGTTTCGCAACTACTCGCCGGCAGCCAGGTCCGCGTGTCGCTGGTGACCGGCAGCGTACCGTCGGCGGAACGAGCCGAAGCGGAAGGCAAGATCGCTGCCGGTGAGATCGATCTTGTCGTTGGCACGCAAGCGATCGTCCGCGGCGAGTTGGAATTCGCCAAGCTGGGCCTGGCCGTGATCGACGAGCAGCACAAGTTCGGCGTTCGCCAGCGGGCGTTGCTTCGACAAGCCGGCGGCGATCCACACTACCTGGTGATGACCGCGACACCGATTCCCCGCACGCTCTCGATGACCGTGTTCGGCGATTTGGACATCTCGACGCTCCGCGAGCAACCGCCGAACCGGCAGCCGGTCCACACGTATCTCGTCGGCGCGGAGCAGCGGGAGAAATGGTGGGACTTCTACCGCCGCAAGCTCGGCGAAGGCCGGCAAGGCTACGTCATCACGCCGCTCGTCGAGGAATCGGCGGAGATGGAAGCGATGAGCGTGCAGCAGGCATACGAGGCGCTGGCCAACGGCGAACTGGAAGCGTTCAAGCTCGCCGTGGTGCATGGGCGGATGAACGCCGAAGAAAAACATGCCGCGATGGAGGCCTTCCGCTCGGGAGAAACGCAAGTGCTCGTGGCCACGAGCGTCGTCGAGGTCGGCGTCGACGTGCCGAACGCCACGCTGATGACGATCGAAGACGCCGAGCGGTTCGGGCTGGCCCAACTGCACCAGCTTCGCGGCCGCATCCGCCGCGGCAAATATCCCGGCTACTGCGGCATCATCGCTGAGCCAAAGTCCGACGAGAGTAAGTCGCGGCTCGACGCGCTGGTGAACTCCGACGACGGCTTCGAGTTGGCCGAAGTGGACTTTCGGCTTCGAGGGCCCGGCGACATGCTGGGGACGCGGCAACACGGATTGCCGCCGTTGATGATCGCCGACATGCATCGCGACACGGCCGTGCTGGAAGAAGCCCGGCGGGATGCGAAAACGATGATCGACAGCGATCCAGCATTGGCTTTGCCGGAGCATTTGCTGCTGCGGCGGATGGTGCTGGCCCGGTATGGGCATTCGCTGGACCTCGGCGACGTCGGGTGAGGGAGCGGGATTCGGGGCATGAGAAAACTGGTGTCGCTTTGGGGCGTGGTGGGGCGTCATAATGGCGGTTCAGCAGAAGCGATGGCGGGGAGCGACGGCGGTGACGTTGGTGTGGGAGCTTGCCCGCGCGAGGCGATTGTGACCGACGTACATGGAGGGATGAAACGATGACGCGTCCGATATCGATTCTCGATTGCCCAGCCAATCGGCGTTGCTTCCGGTTGACTGGCATGATCCTGTTCGCCGTGCTGGCGGTGATTGCGGCGAGTTCGACGGCCGCGGACCGCGAGCCGGTTTACCGTGGGCAGACGCTCGACACGTGGTTCGCGTGGCTGGTGTCGGGCGACGACGACGTGCGACTTCAGGCGGTGACGGCGATCGGCGAGTTTGGACCGGAGGCGCGCGGGCGGGCGGCGGAGTTTGCCGCAGGACTTACCGATAAGAACCAGGCCGTGCGGCTTAGGACGGCAAAACACCTCGCGGCGTGGGAAGCCGACGCCAAGGAGGCCGCGATGCTGTTGGCCAAGGCGATGCGGGACATCGACCCCACGGTCGGCGAAGCGGCCGGCGATGCGCTCAAGGCGATCGGCAAAGCGGCGAGCGACGAAGGGCGGGTGGAAATCGTGCGGGCGATCGAAGACCGCGATCACGACGTTCGCTATCGCGCCGGCGAAGTGATGGATTGCGTTGGCTGGTCCGCACCGGCCGTCGCGGCGCTGGCCGAGGTCATGGAGAGCAAGGACGAGAAGGTTCAGCGAATGGCGGTCGGTCAGGTCGACGACATTCCATCGGAACTCGTTGGGCCGCTGCGCGACAAGGTTTTGGCGCGCGTGTTCGAGGATCCGGGTTACTGGGGGAATCTATCGGCGGCAAGTCACGTGGGAGTTGGTGCCGATTTCGCTCCGCGCCTGAGCGACGCGCTCGATAGCGACGAAGTCGAAGTTCGGATCGCGGCGATGGAAGCGGCCGGTAAGTTCACGGACCTCGGCAAACCGCTTGCGCCGAAAATCACCGAGTGCCTGGAACATGAAAACGTGAAGTTGCGACGTGCGGCGGCGTTGGCGATCGACAAACTGGAACATCGCGACGCCCGGGCGGTGCCGGTGCTGGTGCAAATTCTTTTCGACGACGAGCATGTCGAGTTGTTCGTGAAGCCCAACGACGTGATCGACGCACTGGGCAACCTTGGCCCGCTCGCCAAGGACGCGGTGCCGCAAATGCTGAAGTTCTTCGCATCGGAATCGGAGCAGATCGACGACTCGCGAGCGTATTGCGTGGGCAAAGCGATCGGCAAAATCGGCCCAGAGGCGGTGAAGCAGTTGGCCGAGTTGCTTACCGCTCGCCGCGCGGAACTGCGACAAGGCGCTGCGCGTGCGCTTGCCATTATGGGGCCGCCGGCAGTACACGCCGTGCCGCAGCTTGCGGCCTTTCTGGCAAGCAGCGATGTCCAGGTCGAGGTGGATGCGCGCATTTATGCTGCTCAAACGCTTCGCGGCCTTGGCGCTGAAGCTAAGTCCGCCGCCGCCGCTTTGTCGACGGCAACAAAACTTGCCAAGCATCAACTCGATGAAGTGAGTTCGACGCAATTCGAATTCGCCACGGATTCGATACAACTCGCCATCATGGCGGAAGCTTGGTGGCGCGTCGACGGCGATCAGAAAGCGATCGATCAATTGGTCGAAATGCTCGATCGAGGCAACGCTTCGCGCGCGAACGCGGTTGCCGCCATCTATCGTAGCGTCAAGCATCCGCCGAAAGGTGTCGCCGTGCCATTGATGGCAATTCTCGCCGAGCGAATCTCCGTGTACGAACAAGCGCGTAACCCGTCGCGTGAGATGATTTACACTTCGAGCGGTCCGTGGCAGACGCCCGATCGAAACGAAGTCGCCGACATGGCGTTGAACATCCTGTCGCGGTTGGGCGCGGACGCCACGCCGGCGCTCGACTCGATGAAGCGGATTGCCGCGGAGGATAGCGATGCGGGGATCGTTCGATCGGCGGCCGACGCTTGGTGGCACATCGAGCCGGGCGAGGCGCCGGCCAAGGCCGTGGCGAAGTGTCTTAGGCCGGATCGATTCGCCAAGCAAGACGCGCAATCGCAAGGCTTGGTCATCCAGAACACCGTTTATGCGCTGGAAGCAATGGGTGAGCACGCCAAGGCGGTTGTGCCGGAGTTGATGCAAGCCTATCAGCAATGCGACGACGAGGAAGTGAAGGCCGCGGTGGGCGGGCTGCTCAAGAAACTTGACGCCGATGCTGCCGCGAAGGTTGGCGTCGAGTAGCCTCGCGGCGGAACGAGTGATTGATGAAGCGGTCGACTGAGCGTCGGACTTCGGGCTTGCTTGACGGCGACACATCGCGGGCGATAATCCGGGCACCCTTTTGCTGGCCGACGGTGCGTCGCGCGGATGGCGGCCGGTCGCCGAGGTTGACGAGGTAGCAGCCTGTTGAAAAAGGGGACAGACCCTTGGGAAAGTGCGTTTTTGCCGCAGAAGTCGCCGTGCCTGAGAGGGTCAGACCCCTTTTTCAACAAGCTGGTCGTTCACGGGAGCCAACTTCATGCCGTCGATCGCGGTTTGTCCGAGTTGTGGGGCGCGGTACAACGTGCTGGACGTGGCGGTGGAGCAGGTTCTCGAATGCCGCCGCTGCGGCGCGAGGATCAGCGTGGCCGCTTCGGACGAGCCATCCGGGCCTCTGCCGCAACGCTCTTCCCACTCAACACCTTCGAACACGACGAGCGACAATATGACTTCTCACGATGATTCGACCGCGCCGCCGGGCGAGCCGCCATACGACGGATTCGCCGACATGTCCGATCGACTTCGCCACGCCAATTGGAATGCGGAGTCGCTGTTCGCGATCGGCGTTGTGATTCTGGTGTTCGCCTACATGCTCGCCGTGATCGACGGCGCCGCGGTGGCTCGCGCGCACGCGGCGCTGACGGAATCGGAACTGGAATTTCGCGACAACAGCGAGGCGTTGATCGGCGAATTGACTGAAGCGGAACGCGACGTTCTCAAGGCGCGGCAATCGCTCAAAGCGGCCGAGAACCGCCGTTCGACCGCTGGCCGCGATGATGTCGATCTCACCGATGCGTCACTCCTGGCCACCGAGAAGTCGCTCACCGTCGCCGAGCAGGCCCGCAATCGCAAGCTCGCGGAGGTGCAACAGGCGTCGCGGCTACACAAGCTGGACCGGCAACGCGACATCGAGCGCAATATTCTTTCGCAGCAGATCGACAGCGACGCGAACCTTTATTGGTACGCTTGGATGCAACTGCCCGGCTTCGTCTGCCTGTTCTTGGGCTGCATCGCGTTTTTGAAGTCCGAATCGGGCGTCAAGCGGGTGACGGCGTCGATCATTCTGGCGATCTCGTTGAGCGTGCTGGTGATGCTGCACCTGGTGCCCGGCACGCTGCGTTCGCAGAGTCTGTTCAACTTTCGCGGCGGCGAAAACGTGCGGTTTATCGAGGATGAGTGACGAGCATTGGTGCATGGGGAGGCTATTTGCGAAGAAGTCGCTTGTTTCGGCACTGTAGGAGGCGAAT
>JBBDYI010000287.1:11165-16357 GCA_040901705.1 Pirellulales bacterium
AACCCTTTCCCCGACTGGGGGTCAAAACCGACGCTTCGGCGAAAGGATTCGCCTCCTACAGTTCGAAATCTCGGAGGTACTTTGCAAATCGACTCTGAGAGCACGGACATCGGCTTCGCGAGATCGGCGGGCAACGTTCGGGCGGACGGGGCGGCGACAACTGGGAGGGCGGCTGGGGCGGTTGCGGCTGGGCCGGTTTTCGCCGAAGCTTGCCGCGGCGCGGTCCATGCACCTCGTTAATCGCACGGGTTCTGCTACGGTATAGGGCTTATGAGCGCTTCCGTCGAAAACCCGCCGCCCGTCGCGCCGATCGACAAGTCGAACGCCCGCGTGCAGCGGATGTTCGCTCAGATCGCGCCGCGGTACGACGCGATGAACCACGTGCTGTCGATGAACGTCGACCGTTACTGGCGGCGGCGGACGGTGCGGAAGGTTCCGCCGCAGGGCGACCGGCCGATTCTGGACGTTTGCACGGGCACGGGCGATCTGGCGATAGCGTATGCCAAGGCGGCGCGGCGGGCGGCCAAGCGAGAGGGGAATGCGGCCAAACCGGCGGCGGTGGTCGGGGCCGACTTTTGTGCAGAGATGCTGGAGGTCGCCGAACAGAAGCGTTTGCGGCTGGCGCTCGGCGACGGGCTGTCGTTCATCGAAGCCGACGCCCAGCGGTTGCCTTTCGACGACGGGCAGTTTCAGATCGTGTCGGTGGCGTTCGGGTTGCGAAACGTGTGCGACACCGACGCCGGACTGCGCGAGATGGTTCGCGTGTTGCGGCCCGGCGGGAGGCTGGCGGTGCTTGAGTTTTCGATGCCGTCGCGGCAGCCGCTCCGCGGCATCTATCGCTGGTATTTTCGCCGCGTGCTGCCAAAGATCGGCGAACGTCTTGCGCGCAACGACCGACAGGCATACGAATATCTGCCGGCCACGGTCGCGGAGTTTCCGTCGGGCGAGGCGCTGTGCGAGCGGATGCGGGCGGCCGGGTTGCGCGAGGCCTCGCATCATCCAATGACGTTCGGCATCGCTACGCTTTACGTTGGCGTGAAGTAGGGCCGATTCTTAACCACAGAGGTCACGGAGGACGGGCACGGAGGGGACAGAGGAAGTAATGCGTTCGCTGCTAACGAGCTGCCCCTAGAATAGTTCGAATCCTGCAATGCCCAGCCCCCAGCCTCCAGCCTCCAGTCCCTGCAAACGCCTGGTGTTCGCCATCACCGGCGCGAGCGGTGCGGTGTACGCTCGGCGGTTGTTGGCCGTGTTGCTCGACGCGGGCTGCGAGGTTCATCTTTCGATCAGTCCGGCGGGGCGGCAAGTGATTGCGCACGAGTTGGGCGTCGAGTTGGACTTGGAATTGTTTCGTGGATTCGACGGGGAATACTCGATGGATGCCGCATTGCCCCCGGTGTGTTCACCGGGGGCTAAATCACCGGGGGCTAAATCGGCGTGCGAGCCAACGCGGGGGCGTTTGGTGTATCACCACTATCGCGATTTGATGTCGCCGATCGCCAGCGGGTCGTTCTTGACCGATGGCATGGTGATCTGCCCTTGCAGCGGCGGGACGCTTAGCGCGGTGGTTCACGGCGCATCGACGGGCTTGATCCACCGCGCGGCCGACGTGCATTTGAAGGAGCGCCGCAAGCTGATCCTCGTGCCGCGCGAGACGCCGTTGTCGCTCGTGCAGCTCGACAACATGCGGCGGGCGGCGGAAGTCGGCGCGATCGTCCTGCCGGCGTCGCCGGGGTTTTATCACGAGCCGCGGTCGATCGACGATTTGGTCGATTTCGTCGTGGCGCGGATATGCGATCAACTCGGCGTCGCGCATCGGCTGATGCGGCGGTGGGGCGAGGCGTAGAGACGCTATTTTCGCGCCGGCGGCGATGTACGTTCGAGCGATGCGCGCTAGAATGAATTCGTGAATCGATTACGTCAACGAAATCAGGAGTATCATCATCATGGCCATACCTCACGCATCGCCTAGCGACGTCATCGACGTGCGGCCTTACGGATCGAAGCTGACCAGCGCCAAGACCACGACGCTGTTCAAGACCGAGCGTCTCGAAGTCGTCCGCGTCGTCCTGGAGTCCGGCAAGGAGATCGCGTCGCACAAAGCGCCCGGCGAGATCATGGTGCACTGCATCGAAGGCGAGATCGAGTTTGCGGCGCTGGGAAAGACGCAACGGTTGGTCGTCGGCGATCTGCTTTACCTCGCGGCCGAAGAACCCCATGCGGTCAAGTGCGTCGAGAACGCCTCGTTCTTGCTGACGATTCTGCTCGACCGTTGATGGCGACCGCAATTGGCGCCGTACTGCGCGGCCGCGATTGATTGGTTACCGATCGACTTGTCGACGATCAACCCGCGGCGGCCTTTGCCGTCTTCGGCCGTTTCTTCAAGCGAGCGCCGCCCTCGAAGTCGGCGTCGGGCGCTTCGGAAAGCAAATAGCCGATCTCGTCAATCGACTGCCGCTTCTTGCCGGTCAGTTCGATGCGTTTCATCACGGAGACCAACTCCGGCTCTTTCACCATAGCGACCTTCAGGTCGTTGGCCCGCGCGAAATCCTTCCAATCGGGCCACTCGCGGTCCCAAATCTTGAAGCGGTAAGACGCGTTGAGTTTCTCGAGGTCGAATACCTTCATACGTTTTTCTTTCACCCAGAATTTGCGGCAATCCCACCCGCGCCATGCATTGATGCGGGCGGCGACACTTCCATATTTCCCAGCTTCCTTACACGGCGAAGCATTGTCAACCGGCGCGGGCGCGTCGCCGCAAGAAACCAACCCACCGGTTGCCATTCCTTCGGTTGAAACGACCACCTTGAACGAACCACTCCCATTTCGTGCGTCGTCTCCATTTTTTCGACGTGCGCCGTTTGCTCTTGCATCGCGGCCCGGCGTGTGGCGCGACGAAAACGGCACCGCACGTCGCGCGCGATTCCGTCTAGCGCGGTTTTCTCGAAAATCCCACTCGCCCAACGGCATCTCGGCGAACGCCGAAGTCCGCCCGATGCGTTAGCGTAGCGCGGACGAGCTAGGCTTGCGCGGCACGACTCGTTCCACCCCACGTTTAGGAGCCGATTGCGCATGTTCCATCTCGACTCGGGATATACGATCGATTCGGCCGTCGGGCCGGTGTACGACTTGACCAAATGGACCGGCCGCGGCCGAATCGGCATGGGCATCGCCGTGCTGACGTTCGGCATCGGATTCTTGGCCGCCGCGGCGTTTGTATGGGACTCGTCCCTGTTCTTCGAGAAGCCGCCGGCGGAACTCAAGGACGCGGTCGCCGACATGAACGACGCCTGGCGTACGCATACCGTGGCGATGAAGTCAGGCGTCGGCGTCGCGGCATTGCTCGGCGTGCTGTGTCTATTGGGGGCGAGCACCCTGTTCTCGGACGCCTTTCGCGACGATTATTTCTTCCGCGCCGGGCCGCAGGGGCTTTGGCTGCGGCTGCCCAACGGGTTTTCGTGGCAGCACCTCGGTCTGGTGTCTAAGCCGCTGGAACTGGAATTGAACTGGTCGGACATCGCGAACATCGAAGTCACGCAGACCAAACAGTTCGGCTCGTTATCGCGAAACGCCGGCAACATCTGCGCCGACATGACGTTGCGGACGCGTTCGGACCAGACCTACGTGCTTCCGCTCGACGGACTCGAAGCCGCCGCGTATTTGATTCACGAGCGGCTCACCGAAGCGCGGCAAGGCGGCCAACGCCAAGGCGCGGGACAGGAGAATGTGGCCGCGGCGATTGGCGATGGCTCGTGGCGCACGCCGTAAGTCAAACGGTCGGACAGTGCCGGCCCGCTGGCGAGGTCACTTGTCGGCGTCCTCTGGCATGGGATCGAATCGGATCATGCCGAATTCAATGTACTGATCGAAATCCTTGGCCTGGATTCGTCCGCGAGGGCGAAGTTCGAGTACGTCGCCGAAGAACTTTGCGTAGCAGCGAACGACCGGTAGTTGCCGCACGCCGGGCGGCATCCATCGCGGCCGCCACGGGTTTCCCTCCTGGAAACGCAACGTCATTTCGAAGTTTTCGTCGTTGAGAAACGTGTAGTCGCCGAGGATGACTTCGCTCTTCTTGCGGCCGGCGACGACCAGCGAACCGTCGCCTTGAAACTCAATGCCATCGTCCCCGCCGTCGACGTTGATCCACTTGCCGACGATGTCCGCGCGCATGGACGGTTCGCTCGAGCACGACGACAACAGTAGCAGGCCACAGCCAAGCACGACTCGAACGATGGCGTACACCGCAGAATTCTCCGTGACAACTTGCGGCCGCCGGCATCCGCCACGCGCGACCACGCTTGATCGAGGCCGATCGGGCAAAGCCGCAACGACGAATCCGGCCGACAATTTGGCCGACGGATGTCAGCGGATGCCCTTGTTTGTCCTCTGAAATCATACGTCGCACGGAGCAAGGCGGAGGACGACGGCGGAGTGCGAAAGTGCCAGGCAGCGGCGGCAAGCGGCCGCCACGCAGGCCAATGAGCGTAGCCAATGAACCTAGCCAACGAGCGCACCCAACAAGCCGAGCCAATAGGGCACTCGTTCCATGGTTTTCGTCGGAAACGGCTGAATTGAGCCGTTTTACGTCCGCAGAAACCTCCCACAGGATACGGACGCAATGAAGAAGCGGAGTAAGCCGATTGCCATCCCCGCAAACCGACCGAATCCAGCCCTGTTTGATAGCGTCCTTCCTATGCGTGCCGATTTCTAGTGGAACCGCCACTCCTTATTGACGATCAGCCGTGCGCCGCGGCGGAACGAGAGATATGACCACGCCCATTGAAGCACTACGAGCGTGCGGTTTTTGAAGCCGGTCAGATAATAGATATGCACCACCAGCCAGACGACCCAGGCCGCGAACCCAGACAATCGAAGTCGCCCGACCTCGACGATCGCGCGGCTGCGGCCGATCGTGGCCATCTGCCCTTTGTCGACGAAGTGGAACGGCTGACGGGATTTGCCTGCTAAATCGCGGCGAATGGACTTTGCCAGATACCGGCCCTGCTGCATCGCCACCGGCGCCGTGCCTGGCAAGGGCTTACCGGTCTGGTGCGTAAAACAGGCCGCATCGCCCGCCACGAATACGTGCGCATGCCCGCTGACGCTCAGGTCCGGTTCAACGCATACTCGGCCTTGGCGATCCACTTCCAGCCCCGCGTTTCGCCCCAGCGGTGATGCCGTCACGCCGGCCG
>JBBDYI010000288.1:0-16353 GCA_040901705.1 Pirellulales bacterium
ACGCTGACCGTGCTTCTCTCGTACGGGGTCGCCAGCGAATTTAGAGCCGAGGTCATCCCGCTGATGCTGTTCGGCATGACCGTCGCCGTCGCCTATCAGCAAGACCTGGCGATGCTGATCTCGGCCGCCGTCGCGCTCGTCGTCGTATTCCTCGCCGGTTTCGGCATTACCAGCTTCGTCGTGCTGACCGCGACCGTAAGCGTCGCGGTCCTGTTGCTCGGCCGCATTCGCAGCCGCCGCAAGTTGATCTACGTCGGCCTTACGGCGGGCATCGCCTCTGCGCTCACGTCGCTCGGCGTCAACACGCTCGCCGGTCCGACGCCGACCGAGCCGATCTTGGTTGCGTCGCTGTGGTGCGGATTGTGGGGACTCGTCGCCGCGTTTCTGATGACCGGACTGCTGCCGTTCATCGAAAACCTGTTCGGCGTCCAGACCGACCTGAGCCTGATCGAACTCGGCGACGTCGCCCATCCGCTGTTGCAGGAATTGGTCCGCCGCGCGCCGGGCACCTACAACCACTCGATCATGGTCGCCTCGATCGCCGAAGCCGCCGCCGAAGCGATCGGAGCGCACGGGCTGCTCGTCCGCGTCGGGGCCTATTTCCACGATATCGGCAAGATGCTCAAGCCGGGCTATTTCGTCGAGAACCAGGGCCAAAACGGTAATCGCCACGACGACCTCGTGCCCGCCATGAGCACGCTCATCATCATCGCCCACGTCAAGGACGGCGCCGACCTCGCCCGCCAGCATCACCTGCCGCAGCAGATCATCGACTTCATCCAGCAACACCACGGCACGACGCTGGTCGAGTATTTCTACGGCCGCGCGTCGGCCGAGCAACGGGCGACCGACCCCGACCGCCCGGTCGACGAAAGCAGCTTCCGCTATCCGGGACCGAAACCGCAGACCAAGGAAGCCGCGGTGCTGATGCTGTCCGACGCGGTCGAAAGCGCCAGCCGTTCGTTGGTCGAACCGGCCCCCGCCCGGATCGAAAGCCTCGTCCACGACATCGCCATGAAACGCCTGCTCGACGGCCAATTCAACGCCTGCGGCCTCACGCTGCACGAGCTGCACACGATCGAGGAAAGCCTCATCAAGTCCCTCATCGCCGTCTACCACGGGCGCGTGAAATATCCGGGCCAGCGGACGGCGTAGGATGAATCGCAGCGATGCGCTCATCCGCCCAAAAACCCCAGCAGCGCATCGTTCACCGCCCCCGGACTCTCCATCGTCGTCATGTGCCCCACGTCGGGAATCACGACCAGTTCGGCGCTTGGAATCTTGGCGGCCATCTCGCGCATTTCGTCCGGCGGGCTGATCGCGTCGTGGTCGCCAACGATGCACAGCGTGGGCACGCGGATGTCGCCGAGCATTCCCGTCGAATCGGCCCGCTCGGCCATGCCCCGCAGCGCGGCCGCGACGCCGGGAGCTTCGGCCTTTTCGATCATGTCGCGGATTCGCCGCACCGTTTTCGGCTGGCCGCTGAGCGTCGCCGGTGCGAGCAGCTTCGGCAGCATCTGCTCGGCCAGCCCTTCCGTGCCCGTCGCCAGGATGCGGTCGGCTTGCAGCCGGCGATTGCGAGCCGCCTCCGGAGAGTCGGCCGCGCTGCGCGTGTCGCACAGCACCATCGAGCCGACGCGGACGCTGTGCCGCCGCCAGAACTCGAACGCGATGTACCCGCCCATCGACAGTCCGCAAAACGCCACCGGCTCGTCGACGCGAAGTTGATCGAGCACGAGCCGCAGATCGTCGGCGAATCGCGACATCGCCGTCGTGCCCGCCGCGCCGTAACTGCCGCCGAATCCGCGCAGGTCCGGCGCGATCACGCGATATCGGGTCGAAAGCACGTCGATCTGCTCCGCCCACATCCGGTGGTCGAGCGGAAACCCATGCACCAGCAGCACCGGCGCGCCCATGCCGCGATCGATAACGTTGATCCACACATCGCCGACGTAGATGCTGGGCATGGCCGACTCCTTGGCGCGGCGAAAAAATGGCGCGGCGAAATGCAACGCCGCAAGGTCGACGCGGCGCGGCGGACATTCGCACGCGCCTTCCGGTCAGCATACCAGAGTGCCGCGGCGGCGTCATGACGCCGCGTTCGACCCGCGTCGTCGGTGGAGATAGCCAACGCGAAGCGTGGCACGCGCCGACGCCCATAGCGGCGCGTGCCGTTGCTTCACCTCAACTCGTTCGCGTACGCCAGTTCGTTGCCCGTGGTCCGCAATCCGCCGACAATTCGTCGGCCAACGCCAGTCCACCGCTAGGCCGCCAGCCAGTCGATCGTTTCGTCGAGCGCCTCGTCGGCCGGTAATGCCCGCCGTGCCGGCCGACCGGCGCTCAGCGGCGACGTCGTCGTACCGGTGTCCACGGCGGAAAACGCCGCGTCGACCGCCTGCGAATCGAGACTTTCATACGCTACGCCCGACACGTTCGTGCCGACGGTCATTGCGCTCTCGCCGGGCAGTCCGCCACCGGTCGGAGCAAAAGCGACGATCGAGGCCGGTGCGCCGGAGTCGTCGTTTTCGATCGTACCGATGGCCACCAGCGTCGTGCCCAGCCCGTCGAACGCGACGGCCTGCAGGTCGATGGCTTCCAACCCTTCGGCGTCGAGGTCGCTCAATGTGATCGTGAACGTCTCATCGCCTTCGACGTCCATATCGCCGTTGACCACGATCGTAATCGTCTGCATCGTCACGAGCGGATCGTTGACGTTGGCCGGTACGAGGAACGACACCGTGCCGGTTTGGGCGACGTAGTCGCTTCCCGCGTTCGCCGTGATGTCCGACGTGGTGAACGTCATCGTGACGTTGGCCTCGACCTCGGCGGTCAGCATGACGGTGAACGTGAAGATCGTCGTGCCGGCGTCGCCTTCGCTCATCGCGACGTTGGCGATCGTCACGTCGGCGAAGTCGTCGTCCTGGATCGTCCCAATGCCTTCGCCGTCGAGAATCGTGATGCTTCGTCCGGATGCCTGCACGTTGCTCAGGGTCACGGGGAAGGGGAAGTCAAACTGGACGATCGTGTTGTCATCGACCGCGGCCGCCGCCGATGCCGAAGTCATTCCGGCTGGAATCGTGATCGTCTGGACCGTGATGCCGTCATCGAAGTCAACATGCACGTCGATGTCGACTGGGGCGGACAGCGTAATCGTGAACACCTGATCGCCCAGCGCTTCCTCTTGGGCCACGTCATCGACCGACAGCGTCGCACTGTCGTCGTTCGCGATCGTGCCCGTGGCGGTCGCCGTGCCAAGCTCGAGCGACGCCGAGGCGACGCCGCCCAGCAGCGGGTTGGAAAGCGTCACGGTGAACGTCTCGTCCGACTCGACCTTGTCGTCGCGGCCGATCGTGCTCGTTACGGTGGCCGTCGTCTGTCCGGCGAGGATTGTGACGGTCTGGTCGATGATCGCGCTGTAATCGCCGTCGGCGACCGTGGCGGTGCCGGCGGCCGAATTGACCGTGACCGTTACGTCTTCGGACTGAATCTCGCTGAGCGTGATCGTGAAGGTCAATTCGGTCGTGCCCGCGCCGGTTCCTTCGTCGATCGTCGCATCGGCGATCGACACCGTGGCGACCGCGACGTCGTCGTTCGTGATCGTGCCTGTCGCCATCGTTGTGCCGATCGTGGCATTCGTGGCGTTCGACAGCATCACCGTAAACGCCTCGTCGGCTTCGACCGTCGTATCCCCGTGGATCGGCACGCTGATCGTCAGCGACGATGTGCCCTGGGCGAACGTCAGCGTGCCGCTGGTGGCCGTGTAATCGCTACCGTCCTCGGCAGTGCCGTCGCTGGTCGCGAAGTCGACCGTCACGTCGCCGGTGGCCGGCGGATTCGCTAGCGTGACCGTGAACACCATGTCGGCCGTGCCGCTGTCGCCTTCGACCAGCGTCATGTCGGCGATGGAGAGCGACGGAGCCGGCGGAGCATCGTCGTCGTCGGTGATCGTGCCGACGGCCGACGCATCGGCGAGCGTCACGTTGCGGCCGCTTGCCGAGACGTTCGACAGCACGACGTCGAACGTCTCGTCGCTTTCATCGGTGGTGTCGCCATTCACAACGACCGTAATGGTCTGCGTGAGCGCGCCGCCGGCGGTGAACGTAATGGTTTGGCCGGACAGCGCGACGTAATCCACACCGGCCGTCGCCGTGTCGTCGACGGTGTTGACCGTTACGGTAACGTCGGTGTCGACCGCGTCGGACAGCGTGACGGTGAACGACGCGGTCGTCGTGCTGCTGTCTCCCTCGGTCACGGCCGCCGCGTCGGCGATCGAAATCGTAGCGCTGTCGTCGTTGGTGATTGTGCCGTTGGCCGAAGCCGTGCCAATCGCCGCATTCGTGGCGCTGGACAACGTGACCGTGAACATTTCGTCGGCTTCGACCGCCGTGTCGCCGAGAATCGGCACGTTGATGGTCTGCGACGTCGTGCCCTGGGCGAATGTCAGCGTGCCGCTGGTCGCCGTGTAGTCCGTTCCCGCCGTGGCGCCGATGTTGCTTGTGGCGAACTGGACGGTAACGTCGCCGCTCGCTGGCGGATTGGCTAGCGTGACGGTGAACGTCATGTTCGTCGCGCCGCTGTCGCCTTCGATGAGCGTGCCCGCCGCGATCGACAGCGACGCCGAGTTCGTGTCGTCGTTCGTGATCGTGCCGGTGGCGATGCCGTCGTCGATCGTGACATTGCGGCCGCTGGCCGAGACGCCCGACAGCGTGATCGTGAACGTTTCGTTCGGTTCGACGACCGTGTCACCGGTCACGGCGACGGTCACGGTGGCGGTCGTCGAGCCGGCGTTGAACGTAATTGTTTGATTCGACAGAGCCGTGTAATCCGTGCCGCTGGTCGCCGTGCCGTTAGTTGTATTGGCCAGCACCGTCACGGCGGCGTCAACCGGATTGGACATCGTCACGTTGAACACGAGATTCGTTGTGCCGCTGTTGCCCTCGACGACCGACATGTCGGCGATCGAGATCGTTGCGCTGTCGTTGTTCGTGATAGTGCCGACGCCGGTTCCGTCGCTGATCGTGACGTTGCGGCCGCTGGCTGTCAAATTCGACAAGTTGACGTTGAACGTTTCGTTGGCTTCGACGCGCGTGTCGCCGATCACCGGCACGGTGATCGTCTGGGTCAACGCTCCGCCCGGCGTGAACGTGAGAGTCTGATTCGTCACCGCCGTGTAATCGTTGTCGGTGGTCGTCGCCGTGGCATTGGCCGTATTGACGGTGACCGACACGTTCGCGTCAACCGCTGCGGACAGCGTGACCGTAAACGTGGCGTTGGTCGTGCCGCTGTTGCCTTCGGTCACGGTGGCGTCGCCGATCGACACCGTGGCCGCGTCGTCGTTGTTGATCGTGCCCGTCGCGGCGCCGTCGGCGATCGTGATATTCTGGCCGCCGGCCTGAATGTTCGACAGATTGACCGTAAACGTTTCGTTCGCTTCGACACGGGTGTCGCCGTTGATCGTCACCGTGACGGTCTTGGTGAGCGGATCGCCGGGATTGAACGTCAGCGTCTGGTTGGTGATGGCCACGTAGTCGCTGTCGGTCGTCGTGGCCGTGCCGTTCGTCGTGTTGACCGTGACCGACACCGGAGCGGTCGAGGCCGTCGACAGCGTAACGTTGAACGTCATCGTCGTCGTGCCGCTGTTCGACTCGCTGATGCTGGCGTCGCCGATCGAGATCGTGCCGCTGATGACCGTGCTCGATCCGTTGCGGATCGACGCCGCAAGTGCCGTGTTGCCGGCCAACTCCGCCGCTCGGGCGTTCATCTCGCGGAGCATGACCGAAGCTTCCGGCGTCGATGCCAGGAAGTTGCGAATCGAGACGAAGCCGGGCGCGAGGCCGCGCTCGCCGAAGTTGTAGCCCGTGCCTGCTGCGCCGCCGGCGACGACGATGCCGGTGATGCTGTCGCCCGCCACCGTGCCGCCCATCGATCCGGCCGCGTCGGTTCCGTCGACGAGCGCGGCGGAATGCGACTCGATGATCGAGTACGTGCCGGGCGTGACGTTGGCGAACGAGTACGATCCGTCGCCGCCGGTAAGCATCGTGACGTCGGCCGTGCCGGTCGTGTCCGTGCGGCGCAGCGTGACCTGCACGCCTGGAACGCCCGCCTCACCCGTCTCGCGAACGCCGTTGTTGTTGCCGTCGACGTAGACGAAGCCCGACAGCGTGGCCTGGCCGTCGTCGTTGGTGATCGTACCGGTGGCGGAACTGCTCGCTCCCAAGGCCACACGGGCCGTGTCGGCCACGCCGCCGAACAGCGGATTGGAAAGCGTCGCCGTAAAAGTTTCGTTCGACTCGACGGTGCTGTCGGCCGTCACGTTGACCGTGACCTGAGCCGAGGTCTGACCGGCGGCGATGGTCACGGTCTGATTCGTCAGTGCCGTGTAGTCCGTGCCCGCCGTGGCCGTGCCGTTGGCTGTGTTGACCGTTACGGTGACTGCGCGATCGACCGGGTTGGACATTGTGATCGTGAACGTGAACGCCGTGGCCGTCGTGCCCGTGCCTTCGGCCATAGTCACGCCTGCGATCGACAGGGTCGCGACGTCGTCGTTCGTGATTGTGCCCGTCGCCACGTTGTCGACGTTGTCGGTGTTATCGGTATCGAGCGCCACGCGGGCGAGATTCGTCACGCCGTCGAACAGCGGATTCGACAGGGTCAGCGTGAAAGTCTCGTTGGCTTCGACCGTCAGGTCGCCGGTGATCGACACCGTCACCGTCGCCGAAGTGCTGCCGGCGGGAATCGTCACGGTTTGGTTGACCAGGGCCGTGTAGTCGGCGCCCGCGGTCGCTGTGACGTTGGTGGAATTGACCGTCACGTTGACTGCTTCTTCGACGGCCTGCGAAAGCGTGACCGTGAACGTCATCGTCGTCGTGCCGGTGTTCCCTTCGGCGATCGAGATGTCGCCGATCGACAAGAAGGCCGTGGCCGGGCCGTCGTCGTTCGTGATCGTGCCGATAGCCGACGCTGTGCCGAGCGAGACGTTGCGCCCGCCGGCCTGAACGTTCGACATTGCGAGCGTGAAGTTTTCGGTTTGTTCGGTCGTCGTGTCGCCGTTGATTGTGACGCTGAACGTCTTGGTCAGCGGATCGCCGGGGTTGAACGTGAATGTCTGCCCGGTGACGGCGACGTAGTCGTTGCCCGCGACCGTGGCCGTTCCGTCGGTGGTATTGAGCGTGACCGTCACCGGCACGTCGACGGCGGCCGATAGCGTGATGCCGAACATCATGCTCGACGTGCCGCTGTTGCCTTCGACGAGCGAGGCATTGGCGATCGAGATCGTCGCCGAGTCGTTATTGGTGATCGTGCCGGTCGCTTCGGCGTCGGCCAGCGTGACTTCGCGACCGCCGGCTTGCAGATTCGAGAGGATCAGCGACAGTGTTTCGTTGCCTTCGACCGTCGTGTCGCCGGCGATGCTGACGGTGATGGTTTGCATCAGCGAACCGGCGCTGATGGTTATCGTCTGCCCGCTGATCGCCGTGTAGTCCGTGCCGGCCGTGGCGGTGCCGTTGGCGGTGTTGGCCGTCAGCGTGATATCGGTGTCGACCTGGCTCGACAACGTGACGGTGAACGTCATGTTGGTCGTGCCGCTGTCTCCTTCGGTGATCGTGACGTCGCCGATCGTGATCGTGGCGTCGTCGTCGTCGTTGGTGATCGTGCCCGTGGCCGTGGCGTTGCCCAGCGTCACGCCGGCGGCCGCGGTTTGCAGATTCGAGATCGTGGCCATGATCGTTTCGTCGAGTTCGACGAGCGTATCGCCACCGACCTCGACCGTGACCGTTTGGGTAAGCGATCCGCCCGGCGTGAACGTGACGGGGTGATTGCTGATGCCCTGGTAGTCGGAACCAGCGGTCGCCGTGCCGTTGGCCGTGTTGAATGTGACGGTGACCATTTCGGATACGGCCGCGGAGAGCGTCACGGTGAACACCATATTGGTCGTGCCGCTGTCGCCTTCGACGACCGACACGTCGGCGATCGAGACCGTGGCGGACGAATCGTCGTCTTGGATGGTGCCGGTGCCCGTCGCTGTGGCGATCGTGACGTCGCGGCCGTCGGCTTCGATGTTCGACAAAGTCAGCGTCAACGCTTCGTCGCCTTCGACGTTCGTATCGCCGTTGACCGTAACGATGACTTGCTGTGTGAGCGGCTCGTCGGGGTTGAACGTGATCGTCTGCCCGCTCACGGCGACATAATCGCCATCGGCGACCGTGGCGGTGCCGTCGGTCGTGTTGAGCGTAACGGTGACCGGCACGTCGACCGGGGCCGACAGCGTGACGTCGAACACGAGGTTCACCGTCCCGCTATTGCCCTCGACCACCTGCGTGTTGGAAATGGAAACCGTCGCGACGTCGTCGTTGAGGATCGTGCCGATCGCCTCGGCGTCGGCAATCGCCACGAGCGCCGAATTCGACACGCCGCCGACCAGCGGGTTCGACAGCGTAACCGTAAACATTTCGTCCAGACCGACCCGTGCGTCGCGGCCGACTTCGACGTCGAATGTCGCCGATGTCATGCCCGCGGATATCGTCACCACGAAATTGACCAGCGCGGTGTAGTCGCCATTGGCGACGGTCGCCGTGCCGTCGGACGTATTGACCACGACGGTAACATCCGCGCTCTGCACGGCCGACATGGTGATCGTGAACGTGAGCAGCGTCGTGCCTGCGCCGGTCCCTTCGGCGATCGATGCGTCGGCGATCGACAGCATCGACTCGGCGTCGTCGTTGGTGATCGCGCCCGTGGCGGTGTCTTGCCCGGCGGCGATCGTCACCCGCCCATCGGCCACGCCGCCGAGCAGCGCGTTGCTGATGACGACCGAGAAAGCCTCGTCGGTTTCGATATCGGAATCCGCGGCGACATCGACCGTGACGTTGATCGTCGTCATACCGGCCGGAATCGTGACGACGTTGTCGACCAGCGCCGTATAGTCGCCGCCCGCCGCCGTGGCCGTGCCGTCGACCGTGTTGACCGTAACGGTAATGTCCGCGCTCGCCGGCGCGGACAACGTGATCGGGAATTGGAACGCCGTGGCCGTGCCGGACGTGCCTTCGAGCAGCGTAACGTCGCCGATCGAAATCGTCAGCGAATCGTCGTCCGTGATCGAACCGTCGGCCGTATCGTCGGCAAACGTCACGTCGCGACCGCCGGCCGAGATATTCGACAGCACAACCGACAGAACTTCGTCCGGCTCGACCGTCGAATCGCCGTTGACCAACACGGTAATGTTCTGCGACAGTGCGCCGCCGGCCGTGAAGGTAATCGTCTGCCCGGTGATCGCGACGAAATCGACGCCGCCGGTCGCCGTTACGCCCGACGTGTCGATCGTTACGGTCACGTCGGTGTCGACCTCGCCGGACAGCGTGACGGTGAACGTCATGGCCACCGTGCCGCTGTCGCCCTCGACGACCGCAACCGCGTCGGCGATGCTGATCGTGGCGCTGTCGTCGTCGGTGATCGTGCCCGTGCCTTCGCCGTCGCCGATCGTGGCGCCGGTGGCCGTAAATAGTTCGACCGTGAACGTTTCGTCGAGTTCCACGAGCGTGTCGCCGATGATCGGCACGCTGATGGTTTGCTGTGTCGCCCCGGCCGTGCCCGGCGTGAAGACGAGCGTGCCGAACGTGTCGGCGTAGTCGAGATCGAGCGAACTGGCCGTGCCGTCGACGGTCTGATAGTTCACCTGCACCGCTTCCGCCGGCGGATTGACGAGCGTCACTGTGAACACCATGCTCGCCGTGCCGCTGTCCCCCTCGACGACCACCGTGCCGTCGCTGATCGACAGCGTGGGCACCGGCGTGTCGTCGTCGACGATCGTTCCGATGGCCGCATCATCCATCAGGAACACGGCGACGTTCTCCAGCCCTTCGGCCATCAGATTCGACAGCGTGATCGTGAACGTTTCGTCCGGTTCGATGTTCGTGTCACCGAGAATCTCGATGCTGATCGTTTGCGATGTGACGAACGGATCGGTGAGCAGCAGCGGCCGCGGGAACGAGATCGTGCCGCTGGCGGCGATGTAGTCGCTGCCCGCCGACGCGGTGCCGTCGCTGGTGGCCCATTCGATCGTCACGTCGGCGTCGATCTCATGCGAAGTGGTCACCGTAAACACGAGGAACTTGCTGCCGCTGTCCCCTTCGGTGATCGACACGTCGCTGATCGTAAAATCGGCGAAATCGTCGTCGAGAATCGTGCCGACGCCGGTCGCCTTGGCGACCGTCACGGGCAGTCCATCGGCGTCGACGTCGGTGATAACGATGTCGAAATCACCGTCGAATTCAACGATATTGTTGTCGTCGAACAGGACCGTGAACGTTTGCGTCAGCGAAAGCGCCGGGATCGTGATGATGTCAGAACCTTCCGGCGCGGTGATCGTCACGAACACGTCGATGGCCACCGGCTTCGAGAGGGTCAGCGTGAATACGAAGTCGCCGACGGCCTCTTCTTGCTCGACGTCGTTGATCGACAGCGTCGCGGTGTCGTTGTCGAGGACGATCGCTTCGCCCAAACCGTCGGCGATCGTGACGTTGCGGCCCTGGGCTTGCACGGCGGTCAGCATGATCTCGGCCACGCGTTCGCCCTCGACGATATCGTTGTCGTCCGAGTTAGCGACCGACACGGTGAACACGTGCGTCGTCGCTCCGGCCGGAACCGTAACGTCGAACAGGTTCGTCGAAATCACCAGCGGCACGTCGACCGGCTTGGACAGCGTGATCGTGAAGTCGAAGTCCGAGTTGCCTTCTTCTTGCGATACGTCGTCGATCGAGATGTCCGCCGCGTCGTCGCCCGTGATCGTCACGGTGGCCGTGGCCGTGGAAATGACGACGCGCCCCGGATCGCTGACGCCGCCCACCAAAGCGTTGGAGAGCGCGACCGTGAACGTTTCGTCGAGTTCGACCGTGGCGTCGCCGTTGATCGTGACCGGCACCACGACCGACGTCTGGCCGGCCAGGATGGTCGCGATCTGGTTGACGACGGCGACGAAATCGCCATTGGCGACCGTGGCCGTTCCGCTGGCGGTGTTGACCGTGACCGTCACGTCTTCGTCGACCGCTTGCGACAGCGTGAGTGTGAGCATCGCCTGGCTCGTGCCGCTGTCGCCCTCGGCGATCGTCACGTTGGCGATCGAAAGTTGGGCCGTCGTCGGGCTGGTGTCGTCGTTGGTGATCGTCACGTTGGCCGACGCCGTGCCGATCATGGCCCGCGTCGCGTCCGCTGCGCCGTTGAACAACGCGCCGCTGATCGTGACCGTGAACGTCTCGTCGAATTCGATCGTCGTGTCGCCGTTGATCGTGATCGGCACGACGACCTGCGTTTGGTTGACCGGAATCGTCACTTGCTGAACGTGCTCGACGTAATCGCCGTCGGCTGTCGTGGCCGTGCCGTCGCTCGTAGTGAACGTTACCGAAACCGGCAACACCGCCGACTTGGACATCGACACCACGACCATCGCCTGGCTCGTGCCGCTGTTGCCTTCGACGATCGTCACGCCCGAGACCGAAACGACGGCGATGTCGTCGTTGACGATCGTGCCGACGCCTTCGCCGTCGGCGATGACGGCGCCCGTCGGCGAATCGAGGACGACTTGAAACGTTTCGTTCAACTCGACTTTGTTGTCGCCGTTGATCTGAATGTTGATCGTCTGTTGCGTTGCGCCCAGCGTGCCGGGCGTGAACGTCAGCGTGGCGTTGGACGGGAAGTAGTCGTCATCGCCCGGCGACGCGGTAATCGGGACGAGCGAGTAGTGAACGGTGGCGGGCGTGGCCGGCGGATTGAACAGCGTCACGGTGAACGCCATGTTCTTCGTGCCGCTGTCCCCTTCGGTGACCTGCGCGTCGCCGATCTCGAACGCCGCCGGTCCGGCCGCGTCGTCATTCACGATCGTCCCGACGCCTTCGCCGTCGGCGATCGCGGCGTTGGCCGACGGATTCGACAAGCCGACCGTGAACGTCTCGTCGCCTTCGAACAGCGTGTCGCCATTGACGACGACCGTAACGGTTTTCGTCGACGCTCCCGGCAAGCCGGGCGTAAACGTGAGCATGCCGCTGGTCGAGACGTAGTCGTTGTCCGCGGCGGTTGCGAATCCATCGTTCGTGGCGTACGACACGCTCACCGGATTCGAGCCGAGGTTGGCCACGCTGACGTTGAACGTGTAATTCTTCGTGCCGCTGTTGCCTTCCGTCATCGAAACGTCGTCGATCGAGAACGACGGCGTGGCCGAGGCCACTGTGATCGTTTGCGGGTCGATGTTGGCCGTGTCGAGCGGATCGCCGTTGGCGAACAGTACGCCGCCGCCGCCCAATGAGTCGCCGAGCGAAACGCTGAACGCCGACGCGGTGACCGGCCCATCGGCGCGGAACCGCAACAACGCAAACCGCTGGGCGGAGCCGTTGCCGATCGCGAAACCTTCGCTGGCCGACGGATTCGCCTCGCCGGTCAATTCGTCGATGCCATCCTGTCCGGCGGTGAGCGTGCCGCCGCGCCCGTTCGGGAAATTCGGAGTGATGATGCCGTTGAAGGGCACCGGATTGAACGGCGTGTTGAGCAATTCCAGCGCCGCACCGTCCCAGCCGACGTCGAGCGACAAGCCGGTCACGCCATTGCTCGCGCCGCCGACGTCGAGCGCCGTGATTTCCACATAGAACGTATCGCCGACGTTGACCGTGTCCGTCGATAGGCTCGAGCCGGGCGTGCCGCTGATGTCGGCGAGCAGATTGACGCCCAGGTTCAGCACCGCCAACATGCGGCGATCTTCCAGCGGCTCAATCGCAAAGTGGCCGCCACCGACGCGGTTCAGTCGCCGCCCCTTTGCGGGTTGCACATCTTGGCGGGACTTATTCTTGCGGCCCAGAGAACGAACGACATCGAAACAGTTCAATCTCAGGAAACTCACGGTTGCTGCCTCTTGGATGCAAAGAAATCGTGGTGGTGACGACAGGCGCGAAAACAACCCGACGAGAGGACGGCGATCTGCAACAGGTACCGATCGCTAACGATCGGCGGGACGCCCATCCCCTGATGCAAACCGCCCTGGCAGCCCATTCCGGCAGGGTCCGCGAGGGGGACGCCGTGAGCCGGAGCCAGACCTTCATAGTAAACAGAACCTAACCGTCAACGCCACGAAAAATCACCCTAGCTTGCCAAGAATACGGGGGGCGGGACCGCACAATCGTCAAAATCGACCGCCCATCGGGGTGATTGCTCGTCTGCGGTTGCTCGTCTGCGGTTGCTCGTCTGCGGTTGCTCGTGCCGCACGACAAAAAAAAGGCCACACGACCGGCCGGCGTGTTTCGCCGGGCGATCGTGTGGCCTGAAAGGGCTTGAAAAATGCGCCGCTAAGCAGCCGCTACGTGGAAAAATCTACTCGCCGGTTCCTTGGCCCAGCAGGGCATCGAGGCCGCCGGACGTAGCTTTTTCCTGCTCGTTGGCCTTGGCGTTCGCCTCGGCCGCAGCTCCGTTTCCGCCGGCAGTGCTCGCTCCGTCGCCACCGCTCGAGCCGCGCGTATCGAGCAGCGGAAAGGCCCGCTCGAGCGCGCCACGCTTCTCGGCCGCCAGGGCTTCGAGCGCTTCGGCGTGGATCCGCACTTCGGACTCTTGGAACGTGCGGAAACCGGTGCCGGCCGGAATCAGATGGCCCAGAATGACGTTCTCCTTGAGGCCGACGAGCTTGTCGATCTTGCCGGCCAGGGCGGCTTCGGTGAGCACCTTGGTCGTTTCCTGGAAGCTGGCCGCGGAGATGAAGCTGCTGCTTTGCACCGACGCCTTCGTGATGCCGAGCAACTGGGTCGACGCGGTGGCCGGCTTGGCGCGGCCGCCCTTGGCGTTGTCGCCGCCGAGCGATTCGATCTGGGCGTTCGTCTGTTCGAGCGCTTCCTTTGGCACGATCGACTCGACCTCGAAATCGCTGTCCCCCTTGTGCGTGATCTTGACGCACTTGGACAACTCTTGATTGGCGGAGCGGAACTCGAACTTGTCCAAAACGTTGCCCGGCAACAGCGTCGTATCGCCGGGGCTGTTGATCATCACCTTGCGGAGCATTTGGGCGACGATGATCTCGATGTGTTTGTCGTCGATGTCGACGCGCTGGCTGCGATACACGTTCTGGATTTCGCGGGTCAGGTATTGCTGGACCGCTTCTTCGCCGGAAATTCGCAGGATGTCGTGCGGCACCAGCGGCCCATCGACCAGCGCCTCGCCGGCCCGCACATAATCGCCGGTCCGCACCCGAAGATGCTTGCCGTGCGAGACGAGGTGTTCGCGTTCGATGCCCGATTCGCTGCGGACGATGATCGTTCGCTTGCCGCGTTTCTTTTCGCCGAGGATTTCGACGGCTCCGTCGATTTCGGCGATCACGGCCGGATCCTTCGGCTTGCGGGCTTCGAAGATTTCCGTCACCCGCGGCAGACCGCCCGTGATGTCCTGGGTTCCGGAAACTTCTCGCGGCGTCTTGGCGAGCATCGTGCCGGCAGACACGACGCGGCCTTCCTCGACCTCGACGTGGGCCTTTTCCGGAAGGTAATAGAAGTCGAGGATCTTGCCGTCGTTGTCTTCGAGAATGATCTGCGGATGAAAATCGCCCTTGTGCTCCATGATAATCGAGCGGGAGTGACCGCTGGCGTCGCGTTCGATGCGCGTGGTTTCGCCGTCGATGATGTCGTCGAATCGGACCTTGCCGCTGGTCTCGGCCAGAATCGGGATGCTGTGCGGATCCCATTGGCACAACACCGCGCCGGCCTTGACCGTATCGTTTTCCTGAACCATCAACTGCGCACCGGCGGGAACTTCGTATTGTTCCAATTCGCGGCCCTTCGAGTCGACGAGGACGATTTCGCCGTTGCGCGTCAGAACGACCTGTTGGCCTTCTTGGTTGGCGACGACCTTGAGCCGCGCGAACTTGACGACGCCTTCCTTCTTGGCGCGAATGTCGCTCTCCTCGACGGCGCGGGCCGCCGTGCCGCCGATGTGGAACGTCCGCATCGTAAGCTGTGTGCCCGGTTCGCCGATGCTCTGAGCGGCGATGATGCCCACGGCCATGCCTTCTTCGACGGCCGAACCGGTCGACAAGTCCATGCCGTAGCAGCAGCGGCAGATGCCGAGCGTGGCTTCGCAGGTCATGGGGCTGCGAACCTGAATCCGCTCCAGGCCCATGTCCTCGATCTTGCGGGCGATGTCCTCGGTGATCATCTCGTTTTCGGCGACGATCACTTCGTCCGTGATGGGGTTGACGATGTTGGCGCGGCTCACGCGGCCGCGGATCGAGTCGGCCAGACGGATTTCGACCTTTTCGCCGCGGTAGATGACGCCCTTGGTGATGCCCTGCGTCGTGCCGCAGTCGTGTTGTGTGACGACGACGTTTTGGGCAACGTCGGCAAGCTTACGGGTCAGATAGCCGGAGTCGGCGGTCTTCAGCGCCGTGTCGGCCAACCCCTTGCGGGCACCGTGCGTCGAACTGAAGTATTCGAGCACCGTCAGTCCTTCGCGGAAGTTCGCCTTGATCGGCGTTTCGATGATCTTGCCCGACGGCTTGGCCATCAAACCGCGCATGCCGGCCAACTGACGAATCTGCTCGACGCCGCCGCGAGCACCGGAGTGGGCCATCAGGTAGATCGGGTTGACGTAGCCGGGCTTGCGTTCGTCGGTTTCCAGTTCGGCCATCATTTCGGCCGTAATACGTTCGCGAGCGTGCGTCCAGGCGTCGAGCACCTGGTTGTACCGTTCGCCCTCGGTGATGATGCCGCGCTGATACAGCTTGTTGATCCGCTGCACCGATTTTTCCGCTTCGCCGACGATCTTCTGCTTCGACGGCGGAGTGATCAGGTCGTCGGTGGCGAACGACAAACCGCTAATCGTGCTCTGCGAAAAGCCCAGCTTATTCATGTCGTCCAGCAGATTGATCGTCTTGCTGCGGCCAAGGATGGCGTAGCAATCCGAAATCACCTTCGCCAGTTCGCTCGATCGCATCGGCACGTTGTAGAACGGCATGCCTTCGGGAAGCATGACGTTGAAAATCACGCGACCGACGGTCGTCTCGATCAACTCGCCTTTCTTGCGTTCGGTCTCGGCCTTGAGCCGCTGATTCGCCGGCAGTCGCACCTTGATCCGAGCATGCGTATCGATGACGCCGAGCGAGTGGGCCAGTTGCACTTCGTCGAGCGAACTGAACGTCATACCGTCGCCGCGGCGATGGTTCACGTGCATCGTCGTGTAATAGCAACCCATCACGATGTCTTGCGACGGGCTGATGATCGGCGCGCCGTTGGCCGGGCTGAAAATGTTGTGGATCGACATCATCAGCGTGTGCGCTTCGACCTGCGCCTCGATCGACAGCGGCAGGTGGACCGCCATCTGGTCGCCGTCGAAGTCGGC
>JBBDYI010000289.1:0-16308 GCA_040901705.1 Pirellulales bacterium
ACCCCCCTATTGTTAGCACAACCCACGGCAGCGCGCAAAGTGCGACATGCGCCCTTGCAACAAAATCCGCGGCAAGCCCCCTAGACACGTTCGGCGACTCCCCTTAGGATTTGAGTTTTTCGCCCCCGAACCGCTGCTAGCAGACATCCACCGGATGACTCGCTGGCGTCGGGAAATTTGTCGGCGAAGTTTCGGTGGACTCGGCTCGCCGGTAATAGCCGAGACTTGCTCGTGCGGAGCGGTGCGACCGTGAGTCAGACCGAAATCATTCGGATACGCATGGAGGCCTACGACCATTCGGTCCTGGATCAAAGTGCGCTGGAAATCGTCGATACAGCAAAGCGAACCAATTCCGTCGTTCACGGGCCGATCCCGTTGCCGACGCGAATCGAACGATATACCGTGCTTTCCGGTCCGCACGTGGACAAGAAGGCCCGGCAGCAATTCGAAATCAGAACGCATAAGCGGGTGATCGATATCGTCCAGGCCACGGCCAAGACGATCGAAGCCCTCAATAAGCTCAGCCTTCCGGCTGGCGTGGACATCAAGATCAAGGCCACGACGCGACAGTAGCAGAGACAAGAGAGTGGTGTCGACGTCCGAAGGTTCGCCGCCGAATTTGTGTTGGCAGCGGAGCGACGGACTTGCTCAAGTCGCGTCTACCTCGGGTGACTATGACCGGAGGCGCGTCGGGTAAGGCGAAGCACGTTTTCGCACTCCCGGCGGGCGACATAGACAGGAATTATCAGTCATGGCAATCGGAATACTCGGCCGCAAGGTCGGGATGACGCAAGTATTTGATGACGCCGGCAGGGCGCTGCCGGTGACCGTATTGCAGGCTGGCCCCTGTCGTGTCTTGCAGCTTCGCACCGTCGACCGCGACGGGTATGAAGCGATGCAGATCGGTTTTCTCGACAAGCCCCGGCGTCTGGCAAGCCGTAGCGAGCGCGGTCACGTCGCGGCGCTCGGTTCGAAGCGATCCAAGAAGCAGGCCGAGGCCGGTAAATCGCCGGTGCCGAAGGCCGACTGCGAGCCGCAGCGGTTCGTTCGCGAGATTCGCGGCGCCGTCGACGGTGTCTCGGTCGGCGATGAAGTCACGGTCGCCAAGCTCGAGGGAATCAAGGCGGTCGACGTCGTTGGTGTCACCAAAGGGCGTGGTTTTCAGGGTGTCATGAAGCGGTGGGGCTTCAAGGGCCAGCGGGCGACCCACGGTGTGAAAAAGGTGCATCGCCACGCTGGCAGCTACGGTTGCCGCACCGATCCGGGCCGAATTTTCAAGGGTCGCAAGATGCCGGGCCATTATGGCGTCGAGCGCGTGACGATTCGCAACCTCAAGATCGTCCGCGTCGATGCGGAGAATAACCTGCTGCTCGTCTATGGCGCCGTTCCCGGCCCGACGGGCGCGATGGTTGTCATTCGCGAAACGAACAAGAAGCGTTAACGGCGTTAGTTCTGCGGCAAAAGGCGGCGTGCAGGGGCGATAGCGAGAAGGAAGTGCGGCAATGGCGTCATTACCAATTTACAATCGTGCGGGCAACGAAGTCGGGCGATACGAAATCGACCCGGCCGACTTTGCGCAGCGCATCAATAAGCAATTGCTCCACGATGCCGTCGTGATGTATCAGGCGAATTTGCGGCAAGGCTCGGCCAAGACGAAGGCTCGCAATGAAGTCGCCGGATCGACGCGAAAGCTGTTTCGCCAAAAGGGAACCGGCCGCGCTCGTGCGGGATCGATTCGCAGCGGCACGCGCCGCGGCGGTGGTCATATCAAGCATAAGCAGCCGCGCGACTGGAGTTACCGCTTGCCGCGCAAGTCGCTGCAGGCGGCCACGCGGATGGCGATCGCGTCGAAGATTCGCGACGATGAATTGGTGCTGATCGACGACTTGTCGTTCGCGGCGCCCAAGACGCGCGACGTGGCGGCAATGTTCAAGGCGCTTAACATTAGCGGCCAGAGCGTTCACGTCGCGACGGAGAAATACGACGCGAATACGTACAAGAGCGTGCGGAATCTCGCTCGGGCGACGGTTTCGCCGGTTTTCGAATTGACCGCCCTTTCGGTATTGCGGCCGCGGCGGCTGCTGATCACGACGGCGGCGCTCGAATCGCTCCGCCGGCCGGCGGCGAACTCGACGGAAGCGGAATCGTAGTCGCGTAGGCGACGGCGGCTTTGGGTTAGGAAATAGTACGAGGTGCGGCGATGGTGCGACCAAGAACCAAACGATCATGGCGGGCGAAGATGCGCCGCGAGGCCAAGCCCTCGCCGCACGTGACGACCAGCCTCACGCTCGAACCGCACCAGATCATCCTTCGTCCGATGGTTACGGAGAAGGGGATTCATCGGTCGACTAAGTTCAACCAATACTCGTTCGAGATCAATCGGCTGGCCACGAAGGGCGACGTTCGCCGGGCCGTCGAGGATTTGTTCAACGTCAAGGTGACGCACGTCGCCACGCAGAATCGCAAGGGCAAGACGCGGCGGACGCGGTTTCGCGCCGGCCGCACCAAGGACTGGAAGAAGGCGATCGTCACGCTCGACAGCGAGAGTCGGATCAACTTCTTTTAACGAAAATAGCCGGTAACGAATATCGCGGTAATTTGGCAGGTATCGTTTCCGTCGCGACTTACGCAACGTTGTGCGCCGGACGAATGATCGGCAGGGATTAACGATGGGCATTCGCAAATACAAACCGACTAGCGCCGGACGCCGGCACGCCAGCGTCAGCGACTTCGCGGAGTTGACGCCCGGCGCCAAGCCGGAGAAGAGTCTGTTGCGCCCCAAGCCGAAAAAGGGCGGCCGCAACAATCAGGGCGTCATTACGGCGCGGCATCGCGGCGGCGGACATAAGAAACAATACCGATTGATCGACTTCCGCCGCAACAAGGACGGCGTCGCGGCCAAGGTCGACTCGATTCAATACGATCCGAATCGCTCGGCCCGAATCGCTTTGCTGCATTATGCCGACGGCGACAAACGTTACATCATCGCTCCTCACGGCCTCAAGGCCGGCGACGAAGTGATGAGCGGTGCCGAGTCGCCGCCGAACGTGGGCAACTGCCTGCCGCTCAAGAAGATTCCGCTCGGCATGCAGGTCCACAACATCGAATTGCAACCCGGCAAGGGGGGCGTGCTGTGCCGGTCGGCCGGCAATTCAGCAACCCTCGCCGCCCGCGACGCCGATTGGGCGCAGATCAACTTGCCCAGCGGTGAGATTCGCCGCGTTCCGGCGTCGTGTCGCGCGACGATCGGTTCGGTGTCGAATCCGGACCACAGCAGCATCGAAATCGGCAAGGCCGGCCGCAATCGTTGGAAGGGTTGGAAGCCGTTCGTTCGCGGTACGGCCATGAACCCGATCGACCATCCGCACGGTGGCGGCGAAGGCCGAACGAAGGGCGGACGCCACCCGGTCAGCCCGACTGGCGTTTCCGCCAAGGGCGGGGCCACGCGGAAGCGTCGCAAGGCGTCGAACAAGGCGATCGTCCGTCGTCGCCGATCGCGTCGTTACGGACAATTGAAGTTAGTGAAATAGCCGAATCTGGCGAATGAATCCATCGAAATAGTAACCGCTGAAATAGTAACCGCCGCGGAGCCTTCCGTCGGCACAACACGTAACAAGACTTATGTCCCGTTCGCTCAAAAAAGGCCCCTACGTCGACCCCCGGCTTTACGGTAAGGTCGAGCGGCAGATAAATCAGGGCATCAAGGAGCCGATCAAGACTTGGGCGCGTGCCTGCACGATCGTGCCCGAATTCGTTGGCCATACGTTCCTGGTTCATAACGGCAAGATTCACAACAAGGTTTTCGTCACCGAAGACATGGTCGGTCATAAGCTCGGCGAGTTTTCGCCGACGCGAACCTTCCGTGGGCACGGCGGCAAGGCGAAGAAATAAACGCAGCGGCCAAGGTGATTCGAAAGAAGGTGATTCGAGCGAGGGGCGGCTGGGCGACGAGGATTTGGGCTGGAATTATTTCGAGGCAACGGATTTCCCGTTTCGCGCTCGCGTGCAGACGGCGGCAACGGCCAGGTGAGATCGAGACATGGCATATCAAGCAGTACATCGCGGCGCCAAGATCAGCGCCCGCAAGGTCCGCCCGTTGGCGACGCTCATTCGCGGCAAGCCGGCGGACAAAGCGCTCGAGTTGTTGAAGTACCAGCCACAGCGCGGGGCGCGGATGCTGGAGAAGGTGCTCAAGAGCGCGATGGCGAACGCCGAAGATCGCCGGTCGCCCGACTTGGCGGAATTGGTGGTTACCGACGCGCGGATCGATGGGGCCGGTATGTTCAAGCGGATTCGTCCGCGGGCACGCGGTATGGCGTTCGGCATATTGCGGCGATTGAGCCACATTAGCGTAGCCGTTGGCACGGTCGACGAGTTGTCGGGCTGAGCCGGGGCGTCGCAGGAATGAATCGTTAATACAAAGCGGGCGCGGCATGTCAGTCGCCGCGAGACTCCGATTACGGTGAGTTGAACGATGGGTCAAAAAGTCAATCCAATCGGGTTCCGCACGGGCATCATGGTCGGTTGGAAGAGCCGGTGGTATGCGTCGAAGAAAGAGTTTTCGAGCCTACTCATCGAAGACTTCCAGGTCCGCAAGTTCCTCAAGGGAAAGTATCGCCAAGCGGGCATCCCGAAGATCGAAATCGAACGCACCCGCGACGAAGTCAAAGTCGTGATTTACTCGGCCCGGCCGGGCATCATCATCGGCCGCAAGGGACAAGAGGTCGAACGCCTGCAAGAAGAACTTCAGCGGCTGATCGGCCGCCGCGTGAACATCAAGATCGAAGAAGTGCAACGTCCGGAGATTCAGGCCCAACTGGTGGCCGAAGACATCGCCGATCAGTTGGCGCGTCGATCCAGTTTTCGCCGCACGATGAAGAAGTCGGTCGAAACGACGATGGAAGCCGGAGCCAAGGGGATCAAGATTCAATTGGCCGGACGACTCGGCGGGTCGGAAATGGCCCGTCGCGAAAAGCAGATCGCCGGCGCGATGCCGCTGTCGACGCTGCGGGCGAAGATCGACTACGGATTTACGGAAGCCATGACCGCACAGGGCCACATCGGCGTCCAGGTGTGGGTGAATCAAGGGGTATACGAAGGAGAAGACGATGGCGCTGATGCCCAAGAGGGTCAAGCACAGAAAAAGCCAAAGAGGACGTATAAAAGGTAACGCGACGCGGGGCAATCTGGTGTCGTACGGCGACTTTGGGTTGCAGACGACGCAGGCGGGCTGGATCAGTGCGGCGACCATCGAGGCCGGCCGTATTGCCGCCTCGCAATACCTCCGCGGCGAAGGCCGATTGTACATTCGCATTTTTCCCCACAAGCCGATCACGTCGATTCCATTGGAAACGCGGATGGGTAAGGGAAAAGGCGAACCGGAATATTGGGCCGCGGTGGTCAAGCCGGGGACGGTGTTGTTCGAAGTCGGCGGCGTTTCGGAAGAAGCGGCTCGGTTGTGTTTGGCGCGGCTGGCGCACAAGATGCCGGTCCGCGTCCGGATGGTCAAACGTCGCGTCATGTAGCCTTACGACATGCAGCGTTGCGACATGGTTGGTGACGAGCCGGATTGTTAGGTTAGTCCGAGAGGAAAGCGACCGCGATGAAGGCCAACGAAGTTAGAGACATGAGCGACGAGCAGTTGTCCTTGACGCTCGCCGAGACGGCCAAAAACCTGTTTCATCTGCGCGTTCAAGCGCAGACGGAGCGGTTGGACGCGCCGAGCGAGTTGCTCAAGGCGCGGCGGCTGATCGCACGCATCAAGACGATTCAAGGTCAACGAGCCGCGAAGTCCGCCTCTGAGGCGGCGACTACCGCGGCGGGAGGAAACTAGCGATGCCCAAACGCGTGATGGTCGGTGTGGTCAAGAGCGACCGGATGAAGAAGTCTCGCCGGGTGGAGATTCCGCGACAGGTGCGGCATCCGAAGTTCGGCAAGATCATCCATCGCCGGACGGTTTGTCACGTCCACGACGAGAACGAAGATTCGCACGAAGGCGACATGGTCGAGATTATCGAGTCGCGGCCGCACTCGAAACTAAAACGATGGGAATTGGTCCGCGTCGTCAAGAAAAGCGAAGCGGTCGACATCGCCGCGATGCGTGCGGCTGCGAAGCTGCGGCAGGAAAGCGAAAACGAGTAAGCCATGATCCAAATGCAAACCCGGCTCGCCGTGGCCGATAACACCGGCGCGAAAGAAGTCATGTGCGTCAAGGTGCTCGGCGGGTCGCGCCGCCGCGTTGCCGGGCTGGGCGACATTATCGTCGCCAGCGTCAAGAGCGTGATTCCCGGCAGCGAAGTGAAGAAAAAGGCCGTCGTCAAGGCCGTCATCGTGCGGGTGAAGAAGTCGACGCGCCGCGAAGACGGCAGCTACGTGAAGTTCGACAGCAACGCCTGCGTATTGATCGACGCGGACAAGAATCCGCGCGGCACGCGCATTTTCGGGGCGGTTGCCCGCGAACTGCGCGATCGTAGTTTTATGAAAATCGTCAGCCTGGCGTCCGAGGTGGTGTGATGCGGATCAAAGTCGATGACATGGTGAAGGTTGTCGCCGGAGCCGACCGCGGCGTCGAGGCGAAAGTGCTCAAGGTGCTCGCCGACAACCGCAAGGTGATCGTCGAGGGCGTTAATCGCGTGTTCAAACACATGCGCCGCAGCCAGCGCAACCCGCAGGGCGGGCGGTTGTCCAAGGAGATGCCGGTTGCCGTTTCGAATGTGATGCTGGTGTGCGAAGTGTGCCGCAAGGCCACGCGGGTCGGCGTCCGCTATCGCGACGACGGCAGCAAGGAACGTTTTTGCAAGAAGTGCGGCGCCGGCAACGGTTTGGTTTCTCCGCCTCGTAAGAGCTACGCGAAATAAACATGACTCCCCGACTCCAACAACGCTATGCCGAGGAAATTCGCCCCAAGTTGGCCCAGGGCGAGGGCGCCAACCCGATGGCGCTGCCGCGGCTGCAGAAGATCGTCGTCAACATGGGCGTGGGCCAGGCCGTGACGGATAAGAAGTTCCTCGACGAAGCCGTCGACGCGCTCACCCAGATCACCGGGCAGAAGCCGCTGATTTGCCGGTCCCGCAAGAGCGTCGCCGGCTTCAAACTCCGCGAGGATATGCCGATCGGCGCCAAAGTGACGCTCCGCGGCCGGCGGATGTACGAGTTTTTCGATCGCCTGGTGTCGATCGCATTGCCACGGGTCCGCGACTTTCGCGGCTTGAACCCCGACGGGTTCGACGGCGTCGGCAACTATAACTTGGGCCTGTCGGAGCAACTGGTGTTTCCGGAGCTTAACCCGGACAAGTTCAACCGCGTCCAAGGGATGAATATTACGATCGTCACCTCGGCCCGCGACGACGATTCGGGCCGCGAATTGTTGCGGGAGTTTGGCATGCCGTTCCGCGCGGAAGCCAAAGCCAGTTAAAAATCAAACGGACGAATTGAAATCGAAATCATCGCCGCCGTAGCGGCGAGACGAATACCGCCAGTTTCCACCATTGAACTTCGTCGGACAAAGGACGAAACGAACGTATGGCCAGCAAGTCGAAAATCGCGGCGGCGAAAGCCAAGCCCAAGTTTTCCTCCCGCCTCGTGCGGCGATGCCAGTTGTGTGGTCGGCCTCGGGCCGTGTATCGCAAGTTCGGCTTGTGCCGCATCTGTTTCCGCAAGTTGGCGGACAACGGCTTGATTCCAGGCGTTCGCAAAGCTAGCTGGTAAGGGCTGGCTGAGACAAATAAGGGGAACCGCGCGACCATGATGACCGACCCGATCAGCGATATGTTGACCCGAATCCGCAACGCGGTGCGCGTCGAGCGCTCGTTCGTGGAGATGCCCTTGTCGAAGGTCAAATGCGGCCTGGCGGAAGTGCTCAAACGCGAAGGCTACATTTGGGATTGGCAGCGCGTCGAGGCGACTCCGTGCAGCCAGCTCCGCATCGACCTTAAGTATGGCCCCAATGGCGAACAGGTAATTCGGCACATCAAGCGGGTCAGCAAGCCGGGTTGTCGCGTGTATCGCGCCTCGCGCGAGTTGCGGCCCATCCTCAACGGCTTGGGCATTACGGTGGTGAGCACCAGCCGCGGCGTGGTCAGCGACCGCGAAGCCCGGCAACGCAATCTCGGCGGCGAAGTATTGTGTGAAGTTTGGTAGTCGACCGGCGTCGGGGCCATTTGCTCCGCGTCGCCACGAATCGAATCATTGAAATGGGCGACTTACCGCCCGACGGATGAGATAGCCATGTCGCGAATCGGCAAGAAACCTGTGGTGGTGCCTTCGGGCGTGAAAGTCGGCGTCGACGGGCGCAAGATTTCCATCGAAGGTCCGCTCGGCAAGCTCGATTGGAGCTTCCGGACCGAAGTGCAGGTGCAATACGACGACGCCGGCAAGCAGATCAACGTGTCGGCCGACAGCCAGGTGCGTCAGAACCGCGCATTCCACGGTCTCACCCGCGCCATGATCCAAAACATGGTCGTCGGCGTCACCAAGGGCTACGAGAAAAAGCTGGAAGTTGTCGGCGTCGGTTACCTCGCGGCGGTGCAAGGCAACACGCTTCAACTGCGAGTCGGCTACGCCAACGAAATCCAGAAACCGATCCCCGACGGCCTGAAGGTCACGTGCCCCGACCAGACGCACGTTGTGGTCAAGGGCATCGACAAGCAAATGGTTGGCCAGGTTGCGGCCGAAGTGCGGGCGGTGCGTAAGCCCGAACCGTACAAAGGCAAAGGCATTCGCTACGACGGCGAGGCCGTGCGGCGCAAGGCCGGCAAGACGGTAACGAAATAACGACGATGTTTGCCGCGGCGACGTGGGCAGGCGACCGAGACGATCGACGGCGACTTTTTATTTTTTTGCCATGAGCCACGAACGAACCATTCTTCGACAGCGGCAGCGGCGCGGATTTCGCGTCCGCAAGGCGACGCGCGGCACGACCGAACGACCGCGGCTGAGCGTCTTCCGCAGCCACATGCACATTTACGCCCAAGTCATCGACGACGAGACGGGCCGCACCTTGGCGTCGGCCAGTTCGCAGGACAAGAACGTCCGCGCTCAAGTGGCGTACGGCGGAAACAAGAACGCCGCCGCGGCCGTCGGCAAGGCCGTCGCCGAGCGGGCAGTGGCCGCGGGCATCTCGAAGGTCGCCTTCGACCGCGGGCAATACAAGTATCACGGTCGCGTCAAGACGTTGGCCGATGCGGTCCGCGAGGGCGGACTCAGTTTTTGATTTCTGAGGCTATCGATTATCGTGCGGAATTCAACTGACGGATTCATGGACGCGGAACATCGCCGCGTCGGGAGCAAACAGCGTGGCCAATAATTCCCCGGAACCCACACGCGGCGAATTGATCGAAAAAGTGGTCAAGATTCGCCGTTGCGCCGCGGTCGTCAAGGGCGGTCGCCGTTTCAGCTTCGCCGCGCTCGTCGTCGTCGGCGACGGCAAGGGGAAGGTCGGCATCGGCTACGGCAAGGCCAACGAAGTTCCCAATGCCGTCGAAAAAGCGTTCAAACAGGGCGCTCGCGGCTTGAAGGAAATCCCGCTCGATGGCGGCACGATTCCCCATCGCCTCAAGGGAACCTTCGGCGCGGCCGAGGTCGTGCTGCTGCCCGCCAGTCCGGGTACCGGTGTCATCGCGGGCATGGCGGTCCGCGCGGTTTGCGAAGCGGCCGGCATTCACGACATCCTGACCAAGAGTTTCGGCACCGCCAATCCAATCACGCTCACCAAGGCGACGCTGCAAGCACTGGTGCAAATGCGCACCAAGCAGGAAGTCGAACGGTTACGAGGGGTTTCGCTGTCATGATTATCGACGACGTGAATCGCGGCATTACGAAGAACCGCAAACGACGGCGTGTGGGGCGCGGCCCCGGTTCGGGCCACGGCAAGACGTCCGCCCGTGGACACAAGGGGCAAGGCTCGCGTGCCGGATCCTCGACGGCCGCCGTGTTCGAGGGGGCGATGATGCCGCTCGTGCGCCGCATCCCGAAGCGCGGATTCAACAACCCGTACGCAAAGGACGTCATGACGATCAACGTTGGCGACCTCGACGCGGTCTTCGAGCCGGGCGATGAGATTTCGCCCGAAACGCTCAAGGCGAGCGGCCTGATTCGGGGTCGGTTCGACGTGCTGAAAGTCCTCGGCGACGGCGAGTTGACCAAGAACCTGCGCATTTCCGCCCACCGGTTCAGCAAGTCCGCCCAAGAGAAAATCGAAAAGGCCGGCGGACAAGTCACAGTGATTCCCGGCCCGCGCCCGGTCGTGAAGCATCAGAAGAAGCAAAAATAAACCTTGGCGGCTTGGGCGTTTGCAAACTTTGCGGCCCCGCCAGCGTATTGAACCACCTGGCGATGGGCCGGCCACGTCGACGCGAAGGCATCCGGCCGATCGGCAGGCGGCGTTCGCGAGACCGGCGATGGCCCAGAGACTCATCTTTCCCGGCTTTCACGCATGGCGTAGGATAATCGGTCGCCTCGGCATGTCGCAAATCGGCATGTCGCAAATCGCAATTCGACAAGTCGCCCCTCGGCAAGTAAGTGGCCGGCGGTCGCGCCCCGCTCGCCAAAACGGTCTCCGCAGGACGAATCGAACCATGTGGGAAAAACTTCGCGTCGTCTTCACGATCCCGGAACTGCGACAGAAGATTCTGCTGACGTTGCTGTTCCTGGCGATCTACCGCGTCGGTTGGCACATTCCGTTGCCGATCGTCGATCCGGAGCGAATGGCCCAGCAGTTCGAGGGCAGTTCCGGTTTCGGCGCGCTGCTCGACAAGGTGGCCGTTTTCAGCGCCACGCAGCTCAAGCAGGCGACGATCTTCGGCCTGGGCATCATGCCCTACATTTCGGCGTCGATTATCTTTCAATTGCTCGCCAGCGTATGGAAGCCGCTCGAGGAGTTGAAGAAGGAGGGCGAAGCCGGGCAGAAGAAAATCAACGAATATACGCGGTACGCGACCGTCGCGATTTGCTTCGTGCAGAGTTGGCTCTACGTCGCCTGGCTCGTCAGTTCGAAATTCATCAATCCGGCGATACTCGACGGCGGGTCGCTTAGCTTCGCCTGGCAGTTCGTGGCCGTGCTGACGATGACCTGCGGCACCGTGTTCCTGATGTGGCTCGGCGAGCAAATCGACGAGTACGGCATCGGCAACGGCATCAGCTTGCTCATCATGGCCGGCATCGTCGCCCAGATGCCGGGCGCCGGACAACAATTACTCAGCCAGACGACGATGGAACTCGGCGGGCGTCCGGGCATGTTCGGTCCTGAAATCATGATCGTGTTGGCGCTCATGCTCGTCGGCGTCGTTGCCGGCGTGGTGTACGTCACGCTCGGCCAGCGCCGCATTCCGACCCAAAGCGCCAAACATGTCCGCGGACGTCGGGTTTACGGCGGCACGCGGCAGTATCTGCCGATCCGCGTCAATCAAGCCGGCGTGATGCCGATCATTTTCGCCAGCAGTTTGTTGCTCATCCCCTCCGCGCTGTTCCAGTGGCTCCAGCAGAACTTTTACTCGCAGGTGTTCGGGGACTTGTACAGCATGTTCTCGTCGTCGACGTCGTTCGTGCATAACCTGCTGTATATCGTGCTGATCTACTTCTTCTGCTACTTCTGGACGGCGATCACGTTCAACCCCCAGGAAATGTCCGAAAACCTCAAGAATTTCGGCACATTCATTCCCGGCTATCGGCCCGGCAAGCGGACCGCGGATTATTTGGAAAAAGTGATGGTGCGGATTACCTACGTCGGCGCGGGTTTTCTGTCGCTGGTGGCCATCATCCCCACGTTGATCTATGCTTGGATGGACGTCCCTTATGTGATCGCCGGTTTCTATGGCGGAACGGGCCTGCTGATCGCCGTGAGCGTCGCTTTCGATCTCGTGCAAAAGATTGACAGCCATCTGGTCATGCGAAACTATAAGGGCCTGCTGGAAAAGAACTGACGTCGACGAAACCACTTGCCACGATTGCGCACTAGTGGCTCGCGACGCGAGCGCGGACGCCATCATGCGGATCGTTTTCATTGGCCCACCGGGTGCAGGAAAAGGAACGCAAGCGGCTCTGCTGACCGAGTTGTTGGCCATTCCGCATTTGTCGACCGGCGACATGCTCCGCGAAGCCGTCGAACACGGCACGACCGTCGGCCGGCTCGCCGCCGAATTCATGCGGGGCGGCCGACTCGTACCGGATCCCTTCGTCGTGCAAATCGTCGGCGAACGGCTGCAACAGCCCGACTGCGAGCGCGGTTGCCTGTTCGACGGATTTCCGCGGACATTGGGCCAGGCGCGGTCGCTCGACGAGTATTTGACCGCGGCCGGAACGCCGCTCGACGCCGCCCTCGAACTGCGCGTGAACGAAGACCAGTTGATCAACCGGCTTTTGGGCCGCGGACGCGAGGACGACTCGATCGATACGATTCGGCGGCGATTTCGCGAATACGTCACACTGACGACGCCGTTGTTGGACTACTACCAATCGACCGGCCTACTGCGGACCGTCGACGGTTCCGGCACGACCAGCGAAGTTTTCAAACGCATCCGCGCGGCCATCCGCAAGTAATCGCGATCGAAAACTCGCGACGCCGCGATTGGATGCAACCAATAAATGACGTGGTTCGTTTAACCACAGAGGTCACGGAGAGGGAGCACCGAGGGACACAGGGGATCGTGAAAGTGATGAATGATGAGTTAAAAGCGACATAATGAATAATGGATGTGCGGCTCACCGCCGCGTTTTTCATCGCTTATCATTCATCATTCATCGCTCATCATTTGCTTCTCCGTGCTCCTCTGTGACCTCTGTGGTTTGACGAACCGCACCGTATCGTTCATTATCATTATTCACCGCTACTCGGCACTCACTGCACCGTGATTCAATTCCGCAGCGAACGCGAAATCTCCGAAATGCGCAAGGCGGGCTTGCTCATCTGGCAGGCCCATCAAATCGCGGCGGAGATGATTCGCCCCGGCGTCACGACGCTTGAAATCGACGCGCGCGTCGAGGAATTCTTCACCGAGCACGCGGTCGTCCCGCTATTCAAGAACTACCCCAACTCGCTCAAGGGCAAACGCGCTTTCCCGGCCGTCACCTGCATGTCGATCAACGAGGAGGTCGTGCACGGCATCGCCAGCAGCCGCCAACTTCGTGAAGGCGACATCGTTAGCATCGACACGGGCTGCAAACTGGCCGGTTGGTGTGCCGACGCCGCGGTGACGCACCCGGTGGGCGAGGTCTCGGCCGAAGTCCGCAAATTGCTCGACTGCACCCGCCGCGTGCTCCGATTGTCCATCGACCTGATGGGCAAGAAGCAGTTCTGGAGCGAGATCGCGGTGGAAATGGCGGCGTTCGTCGCCAAAGCTGGTTTTTCCACGGTCGAAGAATTCGTCGGCCACGGCGTCGGCCGCGATATGCACGAAGACCCCCAGGTGCCCAACTATGTCAGCCCGCAGTTGAAAAAACGCGGCGGCAATTTCCCGCTTCGGCCGGGGCTGGTCATCGCGGTCGAGCCGATGGTCAACGTCGGCACGAAGCGCGTGAAGCTGATGGCCGACGATTGGACGATGGCCACGAAGGACGGCAAGCCGAGCGCCCATTTCGAACACACGATCGCCATGACGAACTCCGGCCCGCGCGTACTGACCGCGCCGCCGCTGCCCGACGAGCCGGAATGGGTCCACTGGGGCAAAGATCGCCTAAAGCCGCCGGATGCCTGGGCGAATCACGTGGCCTGGTAGTCGCTCGCGACGTTGCATCGAATCGGCTTACTTGCTGGTCCCGAAACCGGAATCGGTAGGAGGCGAATCCTTTCGCCGAAAGAACTGACGAGCGATTCATTCGGTGAAAGGATTCGCCTCCTACAGTTCGCGGAGATTTCCACGGCGGTTGCATTATGAACCATGCTCCGAAGTCGATTTCCAGTCGGCATTCGTCGCCGGCCAGAAGTGAGAAAGCGTTGGTTTTCACGCCGGCTTTACACAGCTGCTCCACGTTCCAGACCGATTTCGATTCTCACCGAGAAAGCAGACTGAAAGCCAGCACGGCCAGGGCGACCAGCGCGATGCCGGCGACGACGGCGATGGCGATCCGCTTGCCGGAGATCGGCTTGTCGCCATCGAGTTTGCCCGTTTGGCCGTTGACGAGAAACCGGTACACCTTGTCGCGATAGCGATAGGCGAGCAGGTAGATCGGCACGAGAATCAGGTCGGAGTTGATCGAGCCGAAATTGGTCCGCACGTTGAGGCTGCGATGCGTGTCGCCCGGCAGAAACGCGGCCACGTCACGCTGGATGGTCTCGTAAAACACGCGCTGGCAGATTCCCAGAGCTTCGTCGCGATCGCGCGAGTATTCCTCGCTCAACCAGCCGGCCAGATACCCGCTTTCATATCGCCGCAGCGCGGCCAGATGAAACGGCTTGATGCGATCGGCGTCGCGCTGGTCCAGCCCGCGGCTGCCGGAAACGAGGTAACCGCTGTAATACTTGTGGTGCCGCCCGGTGAGATCCCACCACTCGGTCTCGCGGACCTGGCGCGTGCGGGTTTCGGTTTTGCCGTTGACTGTCACCGTGTACGTCTCGGTGCGATACCAATACTCTCCGATGTTCGCGCTCCAGCCGCTTTCGGCCAACATCGAAAACGACCAGAACGGCAGATACACGCCCCGCAACTTCTCGACCACCTGCGCCGCCGCCAAATCGCCCGGCCGAAACCACGAATTCGACCGCAGCCAGACGCGAAATTTGTCGGCCGCCTGCTCCGACGTCACGGCGAACGGAATCACGAACTCCGGCGGCTGCCGGCCGGTCTCCTGCGGAGCGTACTCGATGACGTAATTCGAGTCGCAAAACGGGCATGTGTAGCTCCGCTGACTCGCATCCGCGGCCACTTCCGCGCCACAAGTCTCGCAGCGAAAGTGTTTTTTGAGCACCTCGCCGACAACGGGCGGCGGCGTAACAACCTTGTCGTTTCCCGCCCCACAAGCGACGCAAAACCGGTCGTGCACCTCTAGCGGCGCACCGCACGCGGCACAAACGTCCGCCCCGCTCGGCAGCGCGTTGTCGTCGGCATCTGTCGCGTCAAGCGAAGCAACTTCCACCACGTCGCCTGTCCCCCAATCCCCAATCCCTGGCCCCTAGCCTTCAGCCCCCAGCCCCGTGACTCTGCTGATAAACTGCCTGCAACAGCGCCTCGACGTCCTTGTACTTCTTTTTCTCCGCCAAAGCCGCGTCAATCAACCGCCGCGCGTCCCGCTCGCTGTGGCCGAGCGTGATCAGCACGTCGTAGGTCTCGCGGACCACATCCGACTCGACATCGGCCTCCCTCGGCTCCGACTGCGACACCAACAGCGCAAATTTCGGCATTTTTCGCCGCAGCTTGGCGATAATCCGCTCGGCCAGCGCCGGTCCGATGCCCGGCAATGCCGAAACGCCTTTGACATCCTGTTCTTCGATGGTCGTGGCCACTTCTCGGACCGGCCGGACCATCGAACGCAATGCTTTTTTTACGCCCACGCCGTCGACGGAGCAAAACAGGTCGAAAAACTCCCGCTCCACCTCGCTCAAAAAGCCGATGATCCGCGGCGTGAGCCGGCCGTGCGCCGGATTCCCTTCGAGGTACTCGATCGTATGAAAGCTGACTTCCTCGCCCACGCGCGACTGCAATTGCCGCCGGGCAAACTCGGGAATCAGCACTTCATATTCGAAGGCACCCACCGAGAGAGAAAGGTCGCCCTCACCCAGGCGGGCCAATTTGCCGGAAATCCGTGTTATCACAGCACAAGCCGTTGCAAAACGGCGTCCTTTATCGGTTGCACGCGTCGCCGACAATGTCGTTGCGCCGAAATCCTGAGCGGCGGCGTGTAGCTAAGAGTATCGTCGTTGTGGCCGATCCGAAAGGATCTCGCCGATCGATCGACCTACGGCATGCGGCTCTTGGGCGACGAAATCGATTCGCGCAGTGCAGCCGCTCGCCAACGGATATCAGGATCCTCGCAATCGGCGGCGGATTCGAGAATCTCGGCCAATCGTGGCGATCGACACTCGAACACGCTCAAGAGCGAAAGAATATCGCCAACCATGCCCGTCGCCGCGCGCTGACTGCCCAACTCGACTGCCAACATTTCCACTAGTGCTTTGTCACGACAAGGAATTAGGGTGCTAGCTGTTGCAGGTCGAGCGATAGTCATTACTTACAACAGCTAGCACCCCACAATCTAGCGTTGACGCTGCACTAGTGCTCTGTCACATCCTGATTTTCGGGTAGAGAGACTTTAGTTTAGGCTCTTCCGCAGAATTCGTGGGCGGTTTTCTTGGGTGTTGGGCTGTATCGACGATGGCGA
>JBBDYI010000290.1:0-82863 GCA_040901705.1 Pirellulales bacterium
CGCCGACCGCCTCAGCCAAACCAACGCCACCCGGAAGTTCTGGTCCCGCCGCCTAAGCCGCCTGATCGACGCTAGCAGCTATCGCCAAGCCAGCTAGAAAAAACAAACCGCGACATGCACCCTTGGAACGGCGTTCATGGAATCTTGTTGCGGCCCAATCGATATCGTGCCGACTCGACCGAATTCGAAGCAATCGAATGTCCAGACATCCGAGCCGCCGGCGACGACGGGTTCACTATTCAAAACACCTTCCGCGTATCCAGCAGCATCGTCACCGGGCCGTCGTTTACCAGTGCCACGTCCATGTGTGCGCGAAACTGGCCCGTCGCCACCGTGATGCCCCTTCGCCGGGCGTGCTCGGTGAACGCCTCATAAAGCTGTTCGGCCAACTCCGGCGGCGCGGCGGCGACGAAACTTGGCCGGCGGCCCTTGCGGCAATCGCCGAGCAGCGTGAATTGGCTCACCACCAGCAGGCCCGCCGGTTCCAACAGCGGTGGTTCCAACGGCGCGGGTTCCGAGGCGTTCGTCGCCGACCGCCCCTCTTGGACGATATCTGCTAGCGAGCGGTTCATCTTGCCGGCCGCGTCGTTGAAGATCCGCAGCTCGACGATCTTGTCGGCCAGTTGTACAGAGTCGCTCGGTGTGTCGTCCGCGGCGACACCCAACAGGACGACCAATCCGTAGCCGATTCGGCCGACAACCTCGTTGTCGACGGTGACGCTGGCTTGGGTGACTCGCTGGATGCAGGCACGCATGGGGAGGACGTGGGCCAGAGGTGAGCGATAAATGATAAGTGAGGGCCGAAGATTCGATGACCGGAAACGTGCAACATCTTACAGCTATTCACCGGGTTCCTGAGCCCCGACCCCTGCGCACTCCCCAGCCCCTCCCAGTCGACACTGCGCCGCGATCCGTTTTCGCAAAATACCTCCACGACTTTGAGAGCCTTTCCCGCGGCGGCCGCCCTGGCCTGTCCCGAATCGCTGCTGCGGACCAGGCAGACTGTTCCGTCGGGTCGTCGCGGGTGGTATTTTAGAGAGATTCGCTAGTCCCACCATTACTATCCCGCCCGGCTAGAGGTCTTTCCATGTCGACTGTCGCAATGTCGCGTTGTTTCGCGTTGAAAACTCACTCGATGGCGGTCGCTTCCGCCGCGATTATCGCCGCGTTGCTGCTCGCCGCAGCCAGCCCGGCCCAACAAGCCGCCGCTGTGAAAGACGACGATGCGAAACCTGCCGCTAAAGACGACGCCGCGAAGAAAGACGCTCCTAAGCCCCAAGGCGTTCTCCCCGTCGGCAGCGACGGCAAACCGCTGAACCTCGACTTCGAAACCGGCACGCTCAAGGACTGGACCGCCGAGGGCGACGCCTTCAAGGACCAACCGATCAAGGGCGAGATCGACCAGAACCGCGAGTTCGGCGACGGCAAACGCGCCCGCATGCAGGGCGAATACTGGATTGGCGGCTACGAAAAATACAAAGACCCGCCGACCGGCACGCTGACCAGCGCGTCGTTTAAGGTGACGCATCCGTTCGCCGCGTTCCGCGTCGGCGGCGGTTCGTTCCGCGAAACCCGCGTCGAACTGGTCCTCAAGCAAACCGGCAAGCCGTTCCTGATCGTGTCGGGCCAGAACCAGGAAGACATGCTGCCCTACGTCGCCGACCTGCGCAACCAAAAGGGCCGCGAAATCTTCATCCGCATCGTCGACCAGCACACCGGCGGCTGGGGCCATGTGAACTTCGACGACTTCCGGTTCTATGACAGCAAGCCGTTCTTCGACACCACCGGCCTGCCCTCGAAGCAAGACGTCTATCTCCACGCCGGCCTGCCGCCGGACGAAGCCGCCAAGGCGATGACGCTGCCCAAGGACTTCCGGGCGATCGCCTTCGCTGGCGAGCCGGACGTGCATCAGCCGATCGCGATGTCGATCGACGACCGGGGCCGCATTTGGATCGCCGAGGCCTACGAATATCCCGTCCGCGCGCCGGAAGGCAAAGGCCGCGACCGGATTCTGATCTTCGAGGACACCGACAATGACGGCAAGTTCGACAAGCGGACCATTTTCTACGAAGGCTTGAACCTGGTGAGCGGCATGGAAGTCGGCTTCGGCGGCGTGTGGGTCGGCGCCGCGCCGTACTTGATGTTCATTCCCGACAAGGACGGCGACGACAAACCAGACGCCGAGCCGCAGGTTTTGCTCGACGGTTGGGCCTATCAAGACACGCACGAAACGTTGAACGCCTTCATCTGGGGGCCGGACGGCTGGCTCTACGGCTGCCACGGCGTGTTCACGCACAGCCGCGTCGGCAAGCCGGGCACGCCCGACAAAGACCGCACGCCCATCAACGCCGCCGTGTGGCGCTATCATCCCACGCGGCACGTGTTCGAGGTGTTTGCCCACGGCACAAGCAACCCGTGGGGCGTCGACTTCGATGAGTACGGCAACTGCTTCATCACCGCCTGCGTCATTCCGCATCTGTACCACATGATCCAAGGCGGCCGCTATGAACGCCAAGGCGGCGAGCACTTCAATCGCTACACCTACGACGACATCAAAACGATCGCCGACCATCGGCACTATGTCGGCGGCAATCCGCACGCCGGCAACAACCGCAGCGACGAAGCCGGCGGCGGCCACGCCCATGCCGGGGCGATGATCTATCAAGGCGGCATCTGGCCGGAAGAATATCGCGGCAAGATATTCATGAACAACATCCACGGCCAGCGGATCAACATGGACATCCTCAAGCCGAGCGGCTCCGGCTTCATCGGCAGCCACGGCCAGGACTTTTTGCTCTCCAACGACCTGTGGTCGCAGATTCTCAATCTTCGCTACGGCCCGGACGGCAATGTTTACATGATCGACTGGTACGATGTAAACGCCTGCCACCACGGCAACGTCGAAGGCCACGACCGATCGAACGGACGGATTTTCAAGATCGTTTACGAGGACGGCAAAGACAATCCATATGCCCGCCGCTTATCGGGTTTGCCGCTAGCACAGATCGGCGACGTCGATCTTGCGAACATGGTTGAGGAGAAGAATGAGTGGTTTGTCCGCACGGCGCGAAGATTGTTACAGGAGCGTGCGGCGAAGCGCGACATACAAGCGAATGCAATCAATGCTCTCGTTCTAATCGCTGCAAAACATAAGGACGAAACGCGCCGTTTAAGAGCACTTTGGTCATTACATGCGATTGAGACTTCTACGCAGACACGCCTTGGCGAGCGGACGGAAGTTCTCACGGAAGAGGTCTTAGAAACGGCTTTGGCTGACGCGTCGCCGGCTGTTCGCGGTTGGGCGATCCAACTTTGGGCCGATAGTCGTGTCTCCGACGGCAAGGAGGTCCACAACACGTCACGTCAGTTATTAGCGAAAGCCGCGACCGCCGCTTCAAAGGATTCCTCGCCAATTGTGCGGCGTTTTGGCGCTTCGATGGCAATGCGTTTGGAAGGTCTTGGCACGCACATCATCGAAGAACTCGTGAAGGCCGAAGACGCCGACGACCACAACCTCCCGCTGATGTACTGGTACGCCCTGGAACCGATCGCCGCGGCCGATCCGGCCAAGGCGCTGGAAATCGCCGGCAATGGCAAGATTCCGCTGCTGGTCAACTTCACCGTCCGCCGGATCGGCGCGATGAACACGCCGGAATCGCTGGCCACGCTCGTGGACTTCCTGGGCAAGCAAGGCACGCCGGCCGAGCAGCTTTCCGTGCTCAGCGGCATCAACACCGCGCTGCGGGGCCGCCGCAAGGTCGAGGCCCCCGAGTCGTTCGCTGACGTGTACGCCAAAGTCGCCCGGACCAAGAACGATCAAGTCCAGTCGCAGCTTCGCCAACTGGCCGTCACGTTCGGCGACGCCCGCGTGCAAGACGCGATGCGGGCGATGCTCTCCGACAAAACGGTCGACGTGGTGATTCGCCGCGACGCGCTCACCTCGCTCGTCAAAGCCAAGGACAATCAACTTCTCGGCGTGCTCATCAAGCTGCTCGACGAAGATGCCCTCCGGGCCGACGCGATCCGCGCGATGGCCGGCTACGACGATCCGCGCGTCGTTGTCACGCTCACGTCGATCTACAAGCGTCTCAACCCGGCCGACAAACGGGCGGCCCTCTCCACGCTGTCCTCGCGGGTCAGCTACGCCCAGGTGTTGATGAGCAATCTCGCCGCCAAGGAGATCGCCGCCACCGACATCACGGCCGATCTCGCCCGGCAACTGCGAAACTTCGACGACCCGGCGATCAACAAAGCCCTCGACCAATACTGGGGCACGGTCCGTGATTCCGACGCCGATCGGGTGAAGATCATCGCCGGCTACAAAGCGATGCTCGAAGCAAAACCGCCGGCCGAAATCGACGTCACCCACGGCCGGGCCGTGTTCGTCAAGACCTGCTCGCAGTGTCACACGCTGTTCGGCGCGGGCGGCAAGGTTGGCCCGGAACTGACCGGCTCGAACCGGGCGAATCTCGAATACATTCTCTCCAATGTGCTCGACCCGAGCGCCGTGATGGCCAAGGAGTATCTGCCCACGCTGATCCGCACGGTCGACGGCCGGCAGATCACCGGCATCATCAAGACCGAAGATGAGAACTCGCTCACCGTCCAAACGGCCGAGGAAGTTCTCATTCTCAGCCAGGAAGACGTCGACGAACGCAAGCTCGGCGACAAGTCGATGATGCCCGACGATCTGCTAAAGCCGCTCACCGAAGCCGACGTGCGGGCGCTCGTCACCTATCTCGCCAGCAGCAAGCAAGTACCGATCCTCGCCAACGCCGAGAACGTCAAGGGCCTGTTCAACGGCAAAGATCTCACCGGCTGGGTCGCCGATGAGAAACTGTGGAGCGTCGAGGATGGCCAGATCGTCGGCCGCACCTCGGGCATCAAGCAGAACGATTGGATCAAGAGCGAATACGTGTTGTCCGATTTCCACTTCACGTGCCAGGTCAAGCTGGTCGACAACGCCGGCAACAGCGGCATCCAGTTCCGCAGCGAAATGCTCGACGACGGCGAAGTAAAAGGCTATCAGGCCGACATCGGCGTCGGCTGGTGGGGCAAGCTGTATGAAGAACACGGCCGCGCGCTGCTGTGGAAAGAGTCCGGCGAGAAGTTCGTCAAGCCCGGCGAGTGGAACACGTATGAAATCATCGCCGACGGCAGCCACGTCCAGACGAAGATCAACGGCAATGTGTGCGTCGACATGGACGACCCCGCAGGCGCGCGGTCCGGGGTCATCGCGTTCCAGCTTCATGCCGGCGGCGCGACGGACGTCTATTACAAGGACATCTCGGTGACACTAATCGGCGCGGCTGCGGCCAATGCCAACGCCGAGGGCAAGAACGCGGCCGCATTCCCGGCCTCGAAGCCGCTCGCCGACGGCCAAAAAATCACCTGGAAGAAAACCGTTCTCGACGACAAGTTCCGCAGCGAGGGCGTCTGTGCCGGCGACTTCAACAACGACGGGAAACTGGACATCGCCGCCGACAACGTTTGGTTCGAGGCACCCGACTGGAAAATGCACCCGATCGCCGAGAAGCCCGAGACGTTCGACCCGAAGGTCTATAGCCACTCGTTCGTCAACGCGGCCGACGACATCAACGGCGACGGTTGGCCCGATCTGATCGTCGTCGACTTTCCCGGCACGCCGACGTGGTGGTTCGAGAACTCGAAGAAGGCCGGCGAGCCGTGGAAGCAGCACATGATCGCCCCGGTGACGAACAACGAGAGTCCGGACTATCTCGACGTGGACGGCGACGGCGTGCGCGATCTGCTGCACGCCTGGCTGCCCGGTAGTTTCATGGGATACGCGCGGCGGCCGAGCGATGATCCGGCGGGCCGCTGGCTGCTTACGCCCATCTCCACCGACAAAGCGCCCAGCACGGACAAGTTTTCGCATGGACTCGGCCTGGGCGACGTCAACGGCGACGGCCGCAAGGACGTCATCGTCACCGCTGGCTGGTGGGAAGCGCCGGAAGATCGCGCGAAGACGCCGTGGACGTTTCACAAGGTCGATTTCGGCGCGGCATGCTCGCAGATGATCGTCTACGACTTCGACGGCGACGGCGACAACGACGTGCTGTCGTCGAGCGCCCACGGCTTCGGCATCTGGTGGCACGAGCAGAATCCTGTGTCATTTGGCGGTAACGGCGTGGGCGACATTCCTGACAATGGCGTGAAACCCCGCGAAACCGAATGGGCGACGCACGAGATCGACAAGAGCTACAGTGAGACGCACGCCAATGTGCTGGCCGACATCAACGGCGACGGCCTGCCGGATTTCGTCACGGGCAAACGCTGGTGGAGCCACGCCGGCGGCGGTCCTGGCGGCGACCAACCCGCGGTGCTCTATTGGCACGAGCTACAGCGCAAAGACGGCAAGCCGGTCTGGACCCGCCACGAGATCGACCCTGAGCAAAAAAGCGGCGTCGGCACGGCGTTCGAAGTCGCCGACGTCAACGCCGACGGCCTGCTCGACGTGGTGATCTCGAACAAGCACGGCAGCTTCTACTTCGAGCAGGTCCGCGAGTAACAAGCTATCTACAAGAATCGCCGAGGATACTTACTGTAGGAGGCGAATCCTTTCGCCGACGGAGCGGCAAAGCGAGTGTCTCGGCGAAAGGATTCGCCTACTACAGTGGGAACAACAAGCTCATTCTTTGTGGATAGCCTCTAACAAGTCCGCGAGTAACCTGGCCGCGCGACGTGGCGTCCCGGCGGTTCGTTTTACGGAATGAGTTCGGAAAGCTCGCCGCCGATGACATCGCCCGAAGACGTTGCCGCCGCCGACTTTCCACTGGTCGCCGAACTGCGGCCGATGCCGGAAGCGGAAGCCGTGTTCTTGGCGCTCGCGTCGCTGCCGCACTGCGCGTTCTTCGACAGCGCGCAGAGGCACCCCGAGTTGGGCCGCTACTCGTTCGTCGCGGCCGATCCGTATGCATTTGTCGTCGAGCACAACGAGGGCTGCGCAGCGGCAACGCGTGGCAGTGGCCTGCCGGAAGAAACGACGTTCGACCGACTGCGAGCGAGATTTCGGCGTCATAGCCAGCGCGACGGATCGCCGCTCGTCCGCCCGCGAGCGGATTTGCCGCCGTTTCAAGGCGGCGTGGCGGGCTGGTTTTCGTACGAACTGCTGCATCAGCTCGAAAAAGTTCCGCTTGCGCGATTCGACGAGTTCGACGCGCCGCGACTCGCGCTCGGTTGGTACGACACCGTCGTGGCATTCGACCACGCCTGGCATCGGGCGTGGATCGTTTCGCAGGGCCTGCCGGAAACCGACCCCGCGCGACGCCGACGCCGCGCGGAGGGGCGACTCGCATGGTTCGCCGAACGGTTGACGACGGCTAGCGAACCGCCGCAACTCAACGCGACCGAACCGGACCGCTACGTCGCGCCGTCCCAGTTGGCGCCGCAATACCCGATCGACGCCCCGCCCGGTTTGACGAGCAACTTTTCCCGCCGCGGCTATCTCGACGCGGTTGCCCGAGCGATCGAGTATATTCGCGCCGGCGACATGTTTCAGGTCAACCTCTCGCAGCGGCTGTTGTATCCGGCCGCCGAGCACGCCGCGGCGCTGTACTTGCGATTGCGACAGCGCAACCCCGCGCCGTTCGCGGGCTACTTCGACGCCGGCGAGTTTCAGATCGCCAGCGCGTCGCCAGAGCGTTTCCTGGCGGTCCGCGGTCGCGAGGTCGAGACGCGGCCGATCAAGGGGACGCGGCCGCGACTGGCCTTGCCGGAGGCCGATTTGTACGCCGGCGACGATCTGCTGGCGAGCGAAAAGGACCGCGCCGAGAACGTGATGATCGTCGATTTGCTGCGCAACGATCTGTCGCGCGTGTGCCGCGACGACAGCGTCCGCGTCACGCAGCTTTGTCGCATCGAGACGTATCAATTCGTGCAACATCTCGTGTCGGCGGTGTGCGGAACGCTTCGCGGCGACGCGACGGCGATCGACCTCTTGGCCGCGGCGTTTCCCGGCGGGTCGATCACCGGCGCGCCGAAAGTGCGGGCCATGCAAATCATCGCCGAGCTGGAACCGACCACCCGCGGACCGTACTGCGGATCGCTGGGCTATCTCGGCTTCGACGGCGGCATGGACACGAATCTTCTCATCCGCACCGTGACGGCCGGCCGCGGCTGGTGGCAAGCGCCGGTCGGCGGCGGCATCGTGGCGCAGTCGACGCCCGAGCGCGAATACGCGGAAACGTGGCACAAGGCCGAAGGACTGCTGCGAGCGTTTCGTTAGGCGAGAAGTTCGCCGATGCCGCAGCGAAGCGATTCGAGCGCACGCAATCCGGCGGCGGGCAGTCCGTGCACAGTCGCAACGAATTTTCCGCATCGCGGCGATTGCGTGCTGCGGCCGCAATCGTTGGTCCGATACTTTTGCCACAGGTATCGGCGCAACCGTGGCCACATGCGCGGCAGACGAACTTGCCCAGGCGGAAAAGTTTACGCGAGACGAAGGAGCGAACAGATGCAACGTGGAATCGCGGCATTGATCTGGGCGGCGGCATTGGCGACGTGCCATGCTCCGCGAACCGCGGCGGCACAGGACAACCGCCAGCACACCGAAGAACGCGGCCATGAAATGCACGACGAGGGCGATTCCGATCACGACAACGTCGCCGCGGATCATAGCGACCACGATCGCAACGGCGGCGGCTGCCGATGCGACGGACGTTATCATGCTCGATTCGCTCCGGACGATTTTCCAGAACCGTTCGGATTCTCGCTTCGCGAAGGCTGGTTCGACGAGCTGCCGCATTCGCATTTCAGCCGCCTCGGCACGCCGCAGATCCACTTCTTCTTCGTCGAGCCAGCCTATCCCGACCACGATCTGTTCGTCGACTTCATCTACACGCGGACCGACGAAGGGAAGGAATACGAAATCGCAACGGAACTCGAGTTGGCGTTCACGCGGCGGATCGGCCTCGTGATCGAAGTGCCCGGAGTCGTGCTGGATCCGCTCGACGCGCCGCAGCGGGAAGGTTTTGGCGACCTGGTCATCGCGCCGCGGTTTTTGCTGGCGGACTTCGACCGATTCATGATGTCGTTCAACTTGGAAATCGCCACGCCGACGGGCGACGCCGATCGCGGGCTGGGGACGGGCGAAACGGTTCTCGGCCCGTCGCTGACCGGTTGGCTCGACTTGGGTAATTGGTGGACGAGCGGCTTTCGACTTGGCGTTGAAACGGGATTGGAATCGGGCGAAACGGAAATGGCCTACGACTTCGCGTTGGCGCGCACGTTTTGCGGTCCAGCGCTGTTCGGCCATCGCTGCGGACGTTGCGGCGGCCGCGCTTCGCACGACGATCACGGCCACGACGAACATGGCCACGGCGATCACGACGACGAGGAGCACCACTTTCCGGCGGGCATGACCAGTTTGATCGCCGAGATCAACGCCCGCACGTTAACCTCCGGACCCGACGACGGCCGCTCGACGGCGGAACTGCTGTTCGGAGTTTCGTACTGCATCAGCGAGCACATGCAACTTCGCGTCGGCTACCAATTTCCGCTTTATCGGCCGAGCGATTTGGAAGAACGGATCGTGACCGGCGTGATCTGGCACTTTTGAAGCGCCCGCGACCGTTGTCCGGCGCCCTCCGGCGTTGGCGATACGAATTGCTAGAACAGCGCGTCGATCGGTTCGCCGAGCGCGAGGTGCTGTGGACGGCCCAACGCATCGACGATTCGCTCTTGCGGATCGAGGCCCAGCGCGCGATAAATCGTCGCCGCGACGTCTTCCGGCGTCACGGCGTCGCGCGCCGGGTAGGCTGCATGACGATCCGACGCGCCATGCACCACGCCGCCTTGAATTCCGCCGCCGGCGAGCACGACCGTGTAGCAGTGCGGCCAGTGATCGCGCCCGGCCGGCGCCGCGCCAGCGCTGCTGGTGATTTGACCGAGCCGAGGAGTGCGGCCGAATTCGCCCATCGCGACGACGAGCGTTTCGTCGAGCAGGCCGCGCTCGGCGAGATCGGCCAGGAGCGCAGAAAACGCCCGATCGAAGTACGGCAACAGTGCCCGCTTGAGTAGCGGAAAGTGATCCCGGTGCGTGTCCCAGGCTTGATCGAACCGCCGGCCGGAGGCGATCGTGACCAATCGCACGCCGGCTTCGATCAACCGGCGGGCCAACAGCGTGCATTGGCCGAGGTGCGGCAGGCCGCCAAACTTGCGGGCTTCGACCGAACGGTCAACGCGGTCCGGCAATCCGTATCGCTCGCGCGTGTTCGTCGATTCGCGGCTTAAGTCAAACGCCCGACGGGCTTCCGGCGACGACAGCAGGTGAAACGCCTTGTCGTGAAACTGTTCGAGTCGACTGGCGGCCGCCTGTTCGCCGATCGCCGCACCTTCGTTGAGCCGCGCAAGCAATTCGCGACGTTGTTCGACGCGGTCGAGCGAAACGCCGCGCTGCAAGCCGAGGCCCGGCACTTCGTATCGCGGGGCGCTGGGGTCGCCGGCCACGAGCGGATCGTAACCCGCGCCGAGAAAACCGGCTCGCTGGCCCGGCAGATCGTAGCCGTTGTTCGACATCACGTCGGGCAGATGGACGAACGCGGGCAGCGGTCGATCCACCGGCCGCAGTTTGCCGAGCACGGCTCCGAACGGCGGAAAGTTGTCCGGCTCGTCGCGGACGATCAAGCCGCCGCCCACCGCCGGCGAACGGCCCGTCAATGCGTAGTACGCTCCGGCGTTGTGATCGACGATCCCGTGATGCACGGAGCGGACCAGCGCGACGCGATGCAACTCCTTGGCCATCAGCGGCAAGTGTTCGCAAACGTGGACGCCGGGGATGCTCGAACCGATCGGCTTGAAATCGCCACGCACCTCGGCCGGCGCGTCGGGCTTCATGTCCCACATGTCCTGATGCGCCGGGCCACCCTCCATGAACAGCAGGATGCAAGACTTGGCTCGCGGAGCCTTCGGACCGCCGCCGCGTTGTTTGCTCGCCCGCACGGCATCAGCCCGCAGCAGCCGCGGCAACGTCACGCCCAACATGCCAAGCAGGCCGGCGCGGAGCAGGTCGCGACGATTGTGTCGCGCCGATTTCGACAGTAGCGAAATGTCGTGCATCGTTCAGACAAGCTCGCGGATGCTCGCGCTCACGACGGCTACCGGCAAGGTCGATTCGTATAGTCTAACAGCGTGCAGAGGAAGCAGGCAGACCTCCTCAAACACAGTGTAATTGTCGGCGATTATGCAGGCACCCAACTCGTCCACCAGTAATTCAACGGGCTGACGACTCAAGAATATCCAGGCCGACTTTTGCAGGTTGGCCTGATTCTAGCCTCTTCAGCAGAATTCGTGGGTGAAATTCGGCTCTGGCAGGGCGGCGAGGCTGTGGTAGAGGGCGATTTCTAGGACGTCCGTGCTGCGGAAGCCGTAGGATTTTCTCGACGTCAATTTGGCCTTGTTGTTGAAACCTTCGACGACGCCGGATGAAACCTCGCCGCGGGCGTGGAACCAATTGAGAAGCAACTCTCGGCGAGCCCGCAGCGAGGCCGCGACTTTCTTCATTGGATCGAGTCGCGAGCGCATCACTCGGCGACGCCGTTCCCCGCAATTCAGCCCCCACCGCTTGCTCGACTTCAGTTGCGCTAGCATTTCCGATGCGGTTATTTGGGACAGACGCCCGCCGCCGCCGCCGCGCCCCCTTCGCAACGGCTGCTGCGGGCCTACAATGAACCGAATCGCTTCCCTCGCACGAGGTTACGTCGACGTCATGGCCACGCTTTCTCATTTCGACGAGTCCGGCGCGAGTCGCATGGTCGACGTCGGCGAAAAGCCGGTGACCGTCCGCGTCGCCAGAGCGTCGGCCCAGGTGCGGATGAAGGTCGAAACCCTACGGCTCATTCGCGATCGGCAACTCGCCAAAGGCGACGTGCTCGAAGTCGCTCGCCTGGCCGCAATTGCCGCCGCCAAGCGGACTTGGGAACTGATTCCGTTGTGCCACCTGCTGCCGCTCGACGCCGTCGAGGTGCGATTCGACTTCGTCGGCGACGACGCCCTTGCCGTGGAAGCCACGGCCAAGGCAACGGCGCGGACCGGCGTCGAGATGGAAGCGTTGACCGCCGCGGCGACCGCGGCGCTGACTATTTACGACATGTGCAAGGCCGTGGATCGCGGCATGACGATCGAGCGCATCCGGCTGGAAGAAAAATCCGGCGGAAAGAGTGGCCATTTCACGAGGAACGACGCATGACGCCGCCCGCCGCTTCCACCGCGCGCCAGACGCGCGACCCATCGGTTCCGCCGGACGCCCGCGCCGCGCTGGCGGCACTGTACGCACCGATTCGGCAGCCGCTCGCCGCGGTCGACGATCGTTTGAAAACCGAACTGCAAAGCCGCTACCCCTTCGTCGACGAATTGGTCAAGCACGCCTTTCGCCTGGGCGGGAAACGGCTGCGTCCGGCGCTGCTGCTGCTCTCGGCACAGGCCGTCGGAAGCGTGACCGACGAGCACATCACGCTCGGCGCCGTGGTCGAAATGATCCACACCGCAACGCTCGTCCACGACGATGTTCTCGACGAGGCCCAACTTCGCCGCCACGTCGATACGGTCAACGCCCGCTGGGACAACGAAGCCAGCGTGCTGTTGGGCGATTACCTGTTTTCGCACGCCTTTTACCTGGCCAGCACGACCGGCAGCACGCGTGCTTGCCGCATCATCGGCCGCGCGACGAACGTCACCTGCGAAGGAGAACTTCGTCAGGTGCGGGCCGGCGGCGACTTGCAGCTTGCGGAGCAGGAATACCTCGGCATCATCGCAGCAAAGACAGCGGAGCTTTGCGCCTGCTCGTGCCAGCTCGGCGCACTTTACGCCGGCGCAAGCGAAACGGTCGCCGACGCGCTGGCCGCTTACGGACGCAATCTCGGCATCGCCTTCCAAATCGCCGACGATTTGCTCGATTTGGTCGGCGAGGAGAATGCGGTCGGCAAATCGCTGGGCACGGACCTCGAAAAACGCAAGGCCACGCTGCCGGTGATCCACCTGCTTGCCGCGGCGGCCGACGACGACCGCGAGGCGATTACCGCGGTTCTCACCCGGCCCGACAACCATCGCGTCGCCGACTTGCTCCCCTGGCTCGATCGTTATCGATCGCTCGACTACGCCCGCCGCAAAGCCGAGCACTATGCCAACGAAGCCATTGCCCGGCTGGCGTTGCTCGACGAATCGCCCGAGCGCGAAGTGCTGACCCAAATGGCGAGATTTGTCGTCAGCCGAGACCGCTGAGCCGCACTGAAAGGCCAGGGGGAACGACATCGCGCGAACCGCAGGTGTCGGCTTCCGACGCGCTAGCGGCGTAACGCAGCGCGGACGGCTTTGTCCGACGTAAGATGGCGTGTTCTTTACACGCGGCTACGGCCTGCTCGATGCCTTCGACCGTTAACCGCCTGGCGGCCCGCCCGATACGATGACTTGCGTCGGACGCACGACGCGGTCGTGCAGTTGGAAGCCGGTCGTCGCTTCGAGCAGCACCATGCCGTGGGCGTGCTCGTCGGACGGTTGTTGGGCGATCGCTTCGTGCAGGTTCGGGTCGAACGCTTCGCCGTGGGCCGTAATCCGCTTGCAGTGATGCTGGGCCAGCACGTCTTCGAACTGAGAAGCGACCATTTTTACGCCGGCCAGCAGCGCGGCCACGTCGGCCGATTTGTCCGCGGACTTTTCCGTCGACTTCTCCGCCGACTCGGCCGCGCGGTTCAAATTGTCGACCACGGGAAGCAGGTCGCGCATCAAGTTGATGTTGGCGTATCGCAGAGCGTCGTTCATCTCGCGCTGGCTGCGCTTGCGGTAGTTGTCCAATTCGGCCTGCGTGCGCAGCGCGCGGTCTTTGGCTTCTTCGAGTTCGCGCTGCAATCGCTCGACGTCATCGGCCGCCGCGTCGTTTGGTTCCGCGTTCATTTCGTCGTGGTCCGCCGAATGGGCCTGGTCGGCCGCAGTGGCCGCCGGTTTTGCTGGGTGCGTGGAGGGTTCTTGGGGATGTCGTTTCATGACGCCTTCTCCTGCTCCGCCTCTTCGCGCCGAACGTCGTCGCGGGGTATTAGGTAATCGCGGAGCCGTTCGAGGAAATTCTTGCGGTGCGGGCTGACGTTCGTATGCTCCACTTCCGCCAGGTCGCGGAGCAGTTTCTCCTGCTGCGGCGCAAGCGTTTTGGGAACTTCCAGATCCAGTTGCACGTGCAGATCGCCGACGCGGCGGCCGCCGTGCGGGTCAGGCATGCCGCAACCGCGAAGCGTGAGAATATCGCCGGGCTGCGTGCCGGCCGGAATCTTCACCTCGCGGCGGCCGTCGAGCGTGGGCACTTCGATCTCCGCGCCAAGGCACGCTTGCGTGTAGCCGATCGGCACGCGACAGATCAAATGCGCCCCTTCGCGCTGAAACAACGGATGCTCGCGGACGGTGAGAAAACAGTAGCAATCGCCGCTCGGGCCGCCGCTCGGGCTGGGCTGGCCTTCGCCGGGCACCCGAATTCGCATGCCCGTGTCGACGCCGCCGGGAATCGCAACTTCGCGGGCGACCTGTTCGGCCACGTAGCCGGCCCCTTTGCAACTCTTGCACGGATCCTTGACGACCGACCCCGCGCCGCGGCAAGCCGGACACGTGGTTTGCACGCGGAGGATGCCGGCTTGCTGCACGACTTGTCCACGTCCGCCGCAATAGGAACATGGCTGTGCAATCGAGCCGGGCTTGGCACCGCTGCCTTCGCAGTCGCCGCACTTGCGGCTCCGCTCGAAGCGGATCGTTTTCTTGCAACCGCGAGCGGCTTCGATCAAATCGATCGCCACGTCGACGCGAAGATCGTCGCCTTTGCGGGGCCGCCGCCGTCCGCCGCCGCCACGACCACCGCCGAACATTTCGCCGAACGCACTGCCGCCGCCGAAGAAGTCGCCGAACGCCTCGAAGATGTCCTCGATATCGGAAAAATGCCGCCCGCCGCCGCCCGCTCCGCCGAGACCGGCGTGGCCGAACTTGTCGTAACGGCTGCGTTTTTCAGCGTCGTTGAGAATCTCGAAGGCTTCGGCCGCTTCCTTGAACCGCTTGATCGCCGCTTCGTCGCCGGGGTTCTTGTCGGGATGGTTCTTGATCGCCGCCTTGCGATAGGCGTCGGAAATCTCCGCATGCGTGGCGGTCCGTACCACGCCGAGAATTTCGTAATAGTCGCGCTTATCGGACATAACAGGCGGGAGGCTAGAGGCTTGAGGCCGCAGGGATGAGGACGGAAGGTATTCCCTCCGGCCTCATGGCTCCGGCCTCCGGACTGCTTACGCAACGGGCCGCCTCGCGCGATTGCGAGGCGGCCCGCCGCCAGTTTCATCGTAACGCGAAAAAGCGGCGACTAGCGCACCGCGCCTTCGATTTTTTGCTTCACTTTATCATCTTTATCATACGTCGTGACCAGCGCTTCGGTGGTCAACAGCAGGCCGGCGATGCTGGCCGCGTTGGCCAATGCCGTGCGCACCACCTTCACCGGATCGATGACGCCGGCCTTGTACATGTCGGCATACTCGCCGGCATGGGCGTCGTAGCCGATGTTTGTGCCCTTTTGCAGCACTTCGTCGGCGATGACCGAGCCGTCCAAGCCGCAGTTGTCGGCGATCTGGCGGATCGGGGCCGCCAGCACGTGGAGAATGATATCCGCACCGATCTTCTCGTCGCCCTTGGCGGTGTCCTTCGCCTTCTGAACGGCTTCGGTGCAACGCAACAGCGCCACGCCGCCGCCGGGCAGAATGCCTTCTTCAAGGGCCGCGCGGGTGGCGTGCAAAGCGTCTTCGACGCGAGCTTTCTTCTGCTTCATTTCGGCTTCCGTGCCCGCGCCGACGGAAATGATCGCCACGCCGCCGGAGATTTTCGCCAGGCGTTCCTGGTACTTCTCCTTGTCGTACTCGCTTTCGGTGTCCTCGATCTGCTTCTTGAGCTGATCGACGCGGCGCTTGATGTCCGCGCTCGTACCGGCGCCTTCGACGATCGTGGTGCTGTTCTTGTCGATCGTGATTTTCTTGGCGCGGCCGAGGTGTTCCAGCGTGAGGTTTTCGAGCTTGAGGCCCAAGTCTTCGCTGATACACTGGCCGCCGGTGAGGATGGCGATGTCGCCGAGCATCGCCCGGCGGCGGTCGCCGAAGCCGGGCGCCTTCACCGCGCAGATGTTGAGCGCGCCGCGGAGCTTGTTGACGACCAGCGTCGTGAGCGCTTCACCTTCGACGTCCTCGGCGATGATCAGCAGCGGCTTGCCGCGCTGGATTACTTTTTCCAGCAGCGGAATCAGTTCGCGGAGGTTGCTGACCTTCTTCTCGTGGATCAGGACATAAGCGTCTTCGAGCGTGCAGTCCATTTCCGCCGGCCGATTGATGAAGTACGGCGAGCAGTAGCCCTTGTCGAACTGCATGCCATCGACGAATTCGACGGTCGTGTCGAGCGTCTTGCCTTCCTCGACGGTGATGACGCCGTCCTTGCCGATCCGCTCCATCGCGTCGGCCAGCAGCTTGCCGATTTCGCGATCGTTGTTGGCGCTGATCGCGCCGACGTGGGCGACTTCGTCCTTGCTCGACACGGCCCGGCTCATTTCGTGCAGCTTGGCCACGGCGGCGTCGACGGCTTTGTCGATGCCGCGGCGGATCGCCGTCGGGTTGCTGCCGGCCGTGATGTTCCGCAGACCTTCCTTGAAGATCGCGCGGGCGAGCACGGTGGCGGTCGTCGTCCCGTCGCCGGCCAGGTCCGAAGTCTTAGAGGCGACTTCGTTCACCAGCTTCGCGCCCATGTTCTCGAAGCGGTCTTCGAGTTCGATTTCCTTGCTGACGGTGACGCCGTCCTTGGTGACGGTCGGGCCGCCGAACGACTTGTCGATGATTACGTTGCGGCCGGTCGGACCCATCGTCACGGCGACGGCGTCGGCCAGTTTTTCCACGCCACGCAGCATTTTCGCGCGGGCCTGATCGTCGAAGAGCAGTTGTTTAGGCATAAATTCAGGAGGGGTTCGGGATTCGGGTGTCGGGGTTCGGGTGGAAGGGAAACTTTCGGAGCAGCAAGGCTCGATAACACCGAGAAGCGCAAATGCGTTTCTCGAGTCCCGAGTCCCTAGCCCCGAGTCCCTCTTACGAAACTACCTTCGCGAGAATATCGCTTTCGTGCAGAATCTTGTACTCGTTGCCGTCGATTTCGATTTCGGTGCCGCCGTACTTGCCGAAGATCACCGTGTCGCCGACCGTGACGGAAAGCTCGCCGCGCGTGCCGCTATCGAGCAGCTTGCCCGGCCCGGCGGCCACGATCGTGCCGCGCTGCGGCTTTTCTCTGGCGGTGTCCGGCAGCACGATGCCGCCGGCAGTCCGCTCCTCGGCTTCGGCGGGTTCGACAACGACGCGATCATCCAACGGTCGAATCTTGAGTTTGGCCATTTGCGTTATTCCTTGTGAAACGTTGTATTCGAATTAAGAGGGATTCGGGATTCGGGATCAAACGGAGTCAGCCATGAATTCCTGACCCCCGCCCCCTGACCCCTGCTCTACATCATGCCACCCATGCCACCCATTCCACCCATGCCTCCACCCATTCCGCCGCCCATGCCGTGGTCGTGATGATGACCGCCGTGGTCATCTTCCTCTTCCTTGGGCACTTCAGTGATGAGCGATTCGGTGGTGAGCAGCAGTGCGGCGACGCTGGCCGCGTTTTGCAGGGCGATCCGCACGACCTTGGCCGGGTCGATGACGCCCGCGGCGACGAGGTCGCAGTACTTGTCCTTGTCGGCGTCGTAACCTTCGGTCTTGCCCTTGAGTTGGCGGACGCGATTGACGACCACCGCACCGTCCATGCCGGCGTTCTGAGCGATCCACCGCATCGGCTGATCGAGGACGTTGCGAACGATCTGTGCGCCGAGCTTTTCGTCGCCTTCGAGCTTGACGGAGTCGACGGCCTTCTCACAACGAAGCAAAGCCACGCCGCCGCCGGCGACGATGCCCTCTTCGAGCGCCGCTTGCGTGGCCGCCTTGGCGTCTTCAAGCAGGTACTTGCGTTCCTTCATTTCGGTCTCGGTCGCCGCGCCGCAATTGATCTGGGCGACGCCGCCGGCCAGCTTGGCGAGCCGCTCTTGCAGCTTCTCGCGATCGTAATCGCTGTCGGTCCGCTCGATCTCGTCGCGAATCTGCTGAGCGCGGCCGTCGATCTCATCCTTCTTGCCGGCACCGCTGACGATGGTCGTGCTTTCGGCGTCGAGAATGATCTTCTTCGCCTTACCCAGGTCGGACATTTTGATCGACTCGAGCGAGATGCCCAAGTCCTTGAAGATCGCCTTGCCGCCGGTGAGCACGGCGATGTCGCCGAGAATCGCCTTGCGGCGGTCGCCGTAACCGGGGGCCTTGGCGGCCGCGACGTTGAGGATGCCGCGGAGCTTGTTGACGACCAGCGTGGCCAGTGCTTCGCCTTCGATATCTTCGGCGATGATGAGCAGCGGCTTGTTGGCCTTGCTGACGGCTTCCAAGAGCGGGACGAGCTTCTTGGCATTGGAGATTTTTTCCTCGCAGATCAGCACGAGGCAGTTTTCCAGTTCCGCGGTCTGTGCGTCCTGGTCGGTGACGAAGTGCGGCGAGAGATAGCCGCGGTCGAACTGCATGCCCTCGACGACCTCGACGGTCGTTTCGAACTGCTTGCCTTCCTCGACCGTGATGACACCGTCTTTGCCGACGCGGAGAAAGGCTTCGGCGAGCACTTTGCCGATCGACGGATCGTTGTTGCCGGCGATCGTGGCGACCTGCTCGATTTCTTTCTTGTTCTTGTCGCTGATCGGCGTGGCCAGCTTGCCGATGGCGGCCACCACGGCGTCGGTGGCCTTTTGAATGCCGCGCGACAGGGCCATCGGGTCGGCCCCGGCGGCGATCATCCGCAGACCTTCCTTGAAGATCGCCTCGGCCATCACCGTGGCGGTCGTGGTGCCGTCGCCAGCGATGTCGTTGGTTTTGCTGGCGGCTTCCTTGACCAGTTGGGCGCCAAGATTCTCGTAGGGGTCATCGAGATCGATATCCTCGGCCACGGTCACCCCGTCTTTGGTCACCTTCGGCGAGCCCCAGCCCTTGTCGAGCACGGCGTTGCGGCCGCGGGGGCCAAGCGTGCTGCGGACCGCGCGGGCCAGTTTCGATACGCCGGCGGCAAGCTTTTGCCGGGCCTCATCTTCGAACAACATTTGCTTCGCCACGAGGGTCTCCTCCTAGGGGGATTTCAAACGGTATACTGAACTGCGCTTACTCGCGCAGGGGCCAAGGTCGATTCCACGTCGCACGATGTCGCGTCCAACGATTTCGCGCCGTTCGAGTCCGCGGCCAACTGCCAGTTTTGCGGACAAGAACCCGACGTGCGTGTATCGTAAAGCAAGGGCTATGCCAAACGTCGCGAGTTGTCGTAACATAATACAATGAAACAGCTTGCGAGTTTCGTGGCCAAGGCGGCCGTTACCGAGCGCGAACAAAGTTCATGTCATTTTGGCAGAGCCGTCGGCGATGCAGTTGGGGAATTTCCTTCATTCCTCCGTGCGGATTGTTCAAGTTTTTTCGTGTTTCCTGTAGCAATTTGCCAGCGAATCGCCTAACCTACTATTGTTTTAACGTAATCCGCGTTGTGAGGGGGTTATCATGACCACAACGCCAGGTCAAACGGTCTTCGTCATCGACGACGACGAAGCGGCCCGCCTCTCCGTCTGTGCGTTGGCCACCTCGATGCACGTGCCATCCGAGGGGTTCGCGTCGGTCGAGGAATTCTTGGAGTCGTTCGACCCGATCCGGCCGGGATGTATTGTCGCCGACGTGCGCATGCCGGGCGCGAGCGGCGTCGAACTGCTCGGCATTCTTGACGAGCGCGGTTCGCGGATTCCGGTCGTCATCGTGACGGCGTTTGCCGACACGCCGCTGGCGGTGAAGGCGATGAAGGGCGGCGCGGTGACTTTTTTGGAAAAGCCGTGCAGCAATCATGAGTTGTGGGATGCGATCCGCGAAGCGCTCGCGCGCGACACAACGAGTCGAGCGGGCAGCGATAGCCTGCGAGATATTCGCACGCGGTTGGCGAAACTTACGCCGGACGAACAACTCGTGCTTTCGATGCTCGTCGAAGGCAAGCCGAACAAATTGATCGCTCGCGAGCTCGACGTCAGCCTGCGGACCATCGAATCGCGACGGCACAACGTGTTCGTCAAGACGGGAACGTCGACGGTGGCCGAACTCGTGCGGCTGGTCATGCACGCGAACGACAATTGAGCGACGCGGACGCGGTTCGGGCTGTTTCCATTTCCAAGGTCGACGCGCGGCGTCGCTGCGCCGGTGTGGCGACGATTGGTCGGCGATGCGTTCGGTCGCGGCGGCAGGCAGTTACGCCGGCGTTCATTCTTGTTTGCGGCGGGGCGATCGACGTAGGTGTCTACCGCGAGTCGCATGCGTTGCGGCAGTCTGGTCGTGGCGATCGGTATGGAGAAAACCGCGGAAAAATCGTCGGTGGCGAAGTTTTTTCGGCGAAAATCGTCCGGACTGCGCCGGTTTTTTGCAAATTGGTCTAAACTCGATATTGCCTTTGCCGTCGATCGAAACGATACTTGATATTAGAGGATGAGGTAAGCACGGCGGCCGGACACGGAGGTAGTCCGCCCGCGCCGACCGACGAGTTTTGGGAACTGACACCACCTGAAACTCGGCCTCGTATCCGCGAGGGTGTTCTTTTCCAAGTTTCCGCTGCGGCACGTCGCGGGTTTCTTTCGACGTGTGGAAAGTTCGGCCGTCGGTCGAACTTCTCCGGTCGTGCCGATGCTCGAAGGCTTTTCCGAGCTTTGCGCTGCGCGGTTGGCAATTCGATTTGCCGCCGGCCGCGCCGTACTCTGGAAAATGCGCCGCCGCGGTCGATGCTGCGCAGTGGAAAAAATGGAAACCGAGCACGCTCGCACGATACGGTGCCGACAACCGAGGGCACTTGACCATCGCGAACCGAAGAACAGAGAACGATACCCCAAACTAGCTTGTGCGTACTGCGGCAAATGAATGCCGAAGCGCCCAAGCGGAAGACCCGGAGACCGAGCCATGGCATACGGTCGCGAAATTGTCGAACTCGTGGCGCAACGTCAGGATTTGGACCAATTCCGCAAGAAGAATTGGGAAGGCACGTTCGAGCAGTATCTCGACATCGTGCGCGAGATTCCCAAGGTCACGCGGAACGCCTTCGAGCGAGCTTACGACATGATCGTGTCGTACGGCGTCGAGGAATCCGGCTCGTCGCGCGACAAGCAGTCGACCTATCCGTTCTTCAGCGACCCGGAAGGAAATGGTCGCGACGCGGTGTTTGGGCTGGAAGACGCGTTGCACGCCCTGGTGAACGCCTTCATGAGCGCGGCCAAGGGGTACGGAATCGAGAAGCGCGTGCTGTTGTTGCACGGTCCGGTGGGGAGCAGCAAGAGTACGATCGCCCGCGTGCTGAAGCGCGGGTTGGAACGCTATTCGGCCACGGACGCCGGTGCGCTGTACACGCTGGGCTGGCTGAGCATGGACGGCGATGGCGACGTCGACTGGTGCCCGATGCACGAGGAGCCGCTACACATCATCCCGACGCGGTTTCGCCCGGACGCGCTGACTCGGCTGAACGAGGGCCGCGGCGCGGAAGATTATCACGCGAAGATCGTGGGGGCGCTGTGTCCGTTTTGCCGCTATCACTATGCCGAGCGGCTCAAGCGTTACGAAGGCGATTGGACGCGAGTGACGCAGGACGTGCGGATCAAGCGGCTGCTGCTGAGCGAAAAGGACCGCATCGGCATCGGCACGTTCCAGCCCAAGGACGAGAAGAATCAAGACTCGACCGAACTGACGGGCGACATCAACTATCGCAAGATCGCCGAATTCGGCAGCGATAGCGATCCGCGGGCGTTCAACTTCGACGGCGAATTCAACGTCGCCAATCGGGGCGTGATCGAGTTCGTCGAAGTCCTCAAGCTCGACGTAGCTTTTCTCTACGACTTGCTCGGCGCCAGCCAGGAACATTGCATCAAGCCGAAGAAGTTCGCGCAAACCGACATCGACGAAGTCATCATCGGCCACACGAACGAGCCGGAGTATCGCAAGCTGCAGAACAACGAGTTCATGGAAGCGCTCCGCGATCGGACGGTGAAGATCGACATTCCTTACGTCACGAAGCTTTCGGACGAAATCAAGATTTACGAGAAGGACTACAACCGCCGCACGGTCCGCGGCAAGCACATCGCGCCGCATACGATCGAGATGGCGGCGATGTGGGCGATTCTCACTCGGCTGGAGGAGCCGAAGAACGCCAACCTGACGTTGCTGCAAAAGCTCAAGCTGTACAACGGCAAGACGTTGCCGGGCTTTACGGCCGAGAACATCAAGGAGCTGCGCGAGCAGGCGACCACCGAAGGCATGCTCGGCATTTCTCCGCGGTACGTGCAGGACAAGATATCCAACGCGCTGGTGGCGCATCCCGACGCGAAATCGATCAACCCGTTCATGGTGCTCAACGAATTGGAAGCCGGACTCAAGCACCACTCGCTGATCACGAACGAGGAACTGCGCGGCAAATATCGCGAGATGCTCGGCGTGGTAAAGGAAGAGTACGAAAACATCGTGAAGAACGAAGTCCAACGGGCGATCGCCGCCGACGAAGACGCGCTCAAACGGCTGTGCGCCAATTACATCGACAACGTCAAAGCGTACACGCAGCGCGAGAAGGTCAAGAATCCGTTTACGGGTCAGAACCAGGAGCCGGACGAGCGGCTGATGCGGTCGATCGAGGAGAAGATCGAGATTCCGGACAGCCGCAAGGACGACTTCCGCCGCGAGGTGATGAACTACATCGCCGCGTTGTCGCTCGACGGCAAATCGTTCGATTACAAGAGCAACGAGCGGCTGTATCGGGCGCTGGAGCTCAAGCTGTTCGAGGACCAGAAAGACACGATCAAGCTGACCAGTCTGGTGTCGAAGGTCGTCGACGCCGACACGCAGGCGAAGATCGACGTGGTCAAATCGCGGCTGATCCGCGATTACGGCTACGACGACGAGAGCGCGAACGACGTTTTACATTACGTAGCCAGCATTTTCGCGCGGGGCGACGCCAAGAATTAATCGGCCGTGGCGATTTTTCTTGATGCAAAGCAGTGGACGCCGAATAGGATGAAATAAGAGGCGGCGAGCCGAAGTCGCCGAAAAAACGAATCAACCGAAAGGGCACAATAGGGCACCGAGAAGTGCAAGGGCATCGCTGGACTGAGTAACCACCGACGAGCGGCAACGCTCGGCGGAATTGCTCGATCGTGCCGCACTTTCGCTTCGACGTGTCCACCGGACAAGCGCGTCGGCCAACTTCGCGATGGCGGCGCGCGGAATGCCGCGGCACTCCGTTGTGCGGCGGCGAAGCAGTTGTTGCTGGACAAATGAATTGACAACTTGGCTTGGCGAGGGACGGAACGGAATCATGCGGCGATGGATCGTCGGCGTGAACGGAGGCCCGACGAACGCGATCGCGCGGCGACGATAGCCGCGTCGGTTTCGCTCGTTGGCGATTCCGCGACGACCCTCGACGGACTGGGGGATCGACCATGGTAATGCGGATTGACCACGACCGTTCGCGGTTCAAAGAGATCGTCCGCGGTCGCATTCGCCAGAATCTGCGCAAGTACGTCACGCACGGCGAGATGATCGGCCGCAAGGGTCGTGATCTGGTCAGCATTCCGATTCCGCAGCTCGACGTGCCCCATTTCCGCTACGGAAAGAACGGCTCCGGCGGCGTCGGCCAGGGCGACGGCGCCGAGGGCGACGTGCTGGGCGGCCAGGGCGAAGGCGGCACCGGTGCGGCCGGCAGCGAGCCGGGCGGACATATCCTCGAAGTCGAAGTCTCACTCGACGAACTGGCCGCGATTCTCGGCGACGAACTGCAATTGCCGCGGATCGAACCCAAGGGCCAGGCGAACATCGCGCAAGAAAAGGCCAAGTACAACAGCATCCGCCGCATCGGGCCGGAGTCGCTGCGGCATTTCAAGCGGACGTATGTCGAGGCGATGCGACGGCAGATCTCGACGGGCGAGTACAACCCGAAGAATCCCAACGTCGTTCCGATGCGCGAAGATCGGCGATACCGCTCGTGGTCGACGGTTTCGGAGCCGGAAGCCAACGCGGCGATCATCTACATGATGGACGTGTCCGGCTCGATGACTGACGAGCAGAAGGAGATCGTGCGGACGGAAGCGTTTTGGATCGACACCTGGCTGAAAAGCCAATACGACGGCGTGGAGACGCGGTACATCATTCACGATGCGGTCGCCCGCGAGGTGGACGAGCACACGTTCTATCACACGCGGGAAAGCGGCGGCACGCGGATCAGTTCGGCGTATCGCGTGGCCGTCGAATTGATGGAAAGCCAGTTCCCGGTCGAAAACTGGAATCTGTATTGCTTCCAGTTTTCCGACGGCGACAACTGGGGCGAAGACAACAACCAGAGTTTGGCGCTTTTACGAGAGCGGATCCTGCCGAAGGTGAATTTGTTCTGTTACGGGCAGGTCGACAGTCCGTATGGCAGCGGCGAATACCTCAAGGCGCTGGAAGCGGCGTTTGGCGAATCGCGCGAGAACCTCGTGCTGTCGGAAATCGCCGATAAGGACGGGATTTATGAGTCGATTCGGGAGTTTCTTGGTAGTGGAAAGTGAGAGCAATTCCCAATGCTCAATTGTCAATGACCAATCAATGCCGAATACCCGATGACAAGGCCGCAATGCCACCAAGTCGGCATTGAGCATTGCTCACTGGGATTTGATTGGGCATTGGCAATTGGGAATTGGGCATTAAAGGCCTACCACTATGGCTTCCATCATCAACACTTCGCTGACGCCGGAGATGGCCGCGATTCAGACCAAGATGGAGGGCCATGCGCGCGATTACGGGCTGGACTTCTTTCCGACCGTGTTTGAGCTGGTCGACGCCGATCAACTCAACCAGGTGGCGGCTTACGGCGGCTTTCCGACGCGCTATCCGCACTGGCGATTCGGGATGGAGTACGAGCAGCTTTCCAAGGGCTACGTCTATGGCTTGCAGAAGATTTACGAGTTGGTGATCAACAACGATCCGTGCTTCGCCTATTTGATGCGGTCGAACGAGTTGACCGACCAGAAGCTGGTGATGGCCCACGTGTATGGCCACTGCGACTTCTTCAAGAACAACGCCTATTTCGCGCACACGAACCGCAAAATGGTCGACACGATGGCCAACCACGGCCAGCGGGTCCGCACGTACATGGATCGGTTCGGCGTGGAAGAGGTCGAGGTGTTCATCGACTCGTGCTTGAGCATCGAAGACTTGATCGACATCCATGCGCCGGCGATCAAACGGCGGGCCGATCCGGTTCGCAGGTTCTCGACGGACGAAAATGAAGCACCGGATGACGGTCCGGCTCGGTTCGACTCCAAACGCTACATGGACCGGTTCATCAATCCGCCGGAAACCATGCGCCGCGAATCGAACGAGCGCGAACGGCAGCGCAAGGAAAGCCAATCGGCCGTGGGGCCGATTCCCGCGCAGCCGGAACGCGACGTGATGCTGTTCCTGATGGAGCACGCCCCGCTCCAGCCGTGGCAGGCCGATGTGCTATCGATCATCCGCGACGAGGCGTATTACTTCGCACCGCAGGCGCAGACGAAGATCATGAACGAAGGTTGGGCCAGCTACTGGCACTCCACGATCATGACGACGCAGGGCCTGACGGCGAGCGACTTGATCTGCTACTGCGACCATCACAGCGGTACGTTGGCCAGTTCGCCGACGCGGCTCAATCCGTACAAGCTCGGCATCGAGCTGTTCCGTGACATCGAGGAGCGCTGGAACAGCGGCCGGTTCGGCAAGGAGTGGGACGACTGCGACGATTGGAATGCCAAGCAATGTTGGGACCGGGCCACTGGCCTGGGGCGCGAGAAGATTTTCGAAGTCCGCCGCATTCACAACGACCTGACGTTCATCGACGAGTTTCTCACGCTCGATTTTTGCCGCCGGTACAAGCTGTTCAAGTTCGGCTGGAACGAGGACATCGACGCTTACGAGATCGAGAGCAAGGCGTTTCCGCAAGTCAAAGCCCAACTGCTGGCGAATTTGACCAATCGCGGCCGGCCGCAAATCGCCGTCCGCGACGCGAATTATCGCAATCGCAGCGAACTGCTGCTCGAACACTATTACGAAGGCGTCGAACTCGACGCCCAATACGCCGCCGACACGCTCACCAACTTGTTCGCCCTGTGGAAGCGGCCGGTGCATATCGAAACCGTGCTCGAAGAAGAACGCGTGGTGCTGTCTTACGACGGCATCGACCACGAACGAACGGACATCGGAGACGACGCACTGATTCGGCCGTAATTGCTGCGTTGCCGTCGCAACCGCCGAACATTGGAGACAGCCATCATGACACTCAAAGAACAACTCCGAGATCGCCTTGCCGGCTTGGCGGCGTTTGCGGATTCGACTCAGGACATCGCGGTGAGCGACGGCGGGATGACACTCCGCTGCGAAATGGCGTCGCTCGACCGGATGGGCTGCGAATTCGCGCGGCTGGCCGTCGAAACGCCGCGGTTGGCCGGCGCGGCGACGGACCGGCTGCAAAAGATCGCCGCCGATCTGGCCTCGCGACTGACCTACCTGCTCGAACCGATCAGCCCGGTCGAGGTCGACCATGAGCAATGCGTCGTGCAGATGCGCTCGTCGCCGCCGCAGAAAGGCGACGACGGCACGACGTACTACGAGTTGCTGGTCCGCGCCGGCGGCGAACTGTCGCTTCGTCGGTTCACGAAAGCGGTTGGCAACGTGCGAAAGAACGTCTCGGCGCAGGTAACGCGCGAAGTGCTGCTGCGTTTGGCCGGCGATTTGGAAGCGGCGGCGGGTTACGCCGCTTCGCCGTCGAAATAATCGAAAAGACTCGACGTCAACGCCGCTTGCGATCCGCTCGCGGCGCTCTCGGCGGTCGAGTATGCTGGTTCTCGCACTGTCGACTCCGGACGGTCGTTCCCCTGACGCGCGAGGCTGGTTATGTTTTTTCCCGTTCGCAGCGCGGTCGAGGGCCGGCGTTGGACCGTTTCGTGCGTGCTATCGGCGGCGTGCTGTGTGGCGGTGACGATTCCGCAAATCGCAACGGCCCAGGACGTAAAAACCCACAACGCGACGCCACCGGCACACGGTTCGCTGTCGCGCGTCGGCTCGGAACTGCGTTGGAATGGGAAGCCCGTCCATCTCGTCGGGCACTCCTATTACGGTCTGTTGGGCGACGAGGATTTCGATGCCGACGGCTATCTCGACGCGCTCGCCGCCCACAACGTCAATTTTACGCGTTTCTTTCTGATGTTGCCCTGGCCGGTGCATGAGGACGGCCGGCCGAATCTGCTGCCGTTTCACCGCGAGAACGGCAAGTACGACCTGCGCCGCTTCGACGAGAAGTGTTGGCGGCGACTGGAACATATCGTCGCGCGGGCGGAATCATTGGGGATCATCTGCCAGGTGTGCGCGTTCGACCGATGCGGCCTGTCGCGCGGCGATCGGCGAGCCTGGCCGAACAATCCTTACAACGCCGCGATCAATGCGAACGGACTGTTCGAGGACGGGCAGCGCGGATATCCGCCGTTCTGCGTCCTCGACGGCGCGGCTGCCGAAATCAACGCGGCGGTGCTGCGAAAGACGGTCGAGACGCTCGCCGCTCACGGCAACGTGATCTACGAGATCATCAACGAACCGTACGCCGAATTGGGACCGCTCCGTCCGTGGCACGCCTGGGCAAGCGGCGTTTTGCGCGAGGAATTCGACCGCCGCGGCGTGAGGTCGCCGGTCGTGGCGTCGACCGGATGGCACGCCGACGCCGTCGACCTGTTCTCGATGCACATGGCCGGCAGCGATCGGCACGTCGCGGCCGCGCTGGCCCAAAGCCGCCAAATCGAGCGGCCCCTCATCCTCTCCGACGACGGCGATATGAACTGCATGTTCAACCCGGACGTTACGCGGGCGTCGCTGCGCCGGGCGTTGGAAGAGGGCCAACATTTCGAGCACCTCGAATACAGTCTGGCGTTACAGCGCGAGGAAGAGCATCGGCGGGCGTCGCGGCTCGACGAGATGTCGGCGCTGGCCCAGATCAATCTGCGGGCGCTGGCCGAACGCGGCCAACCACTCGTGTCGCGCCCGGTGGTTCGCGGCAGCACGATCGCGGTCGACGGCGACGGCCAAAGGCGATTGACCGCACGGATCGAGCGGGCCGAATTGGCCGCCGCCGCAACGGTCGAGTACAGCCACGACGGCGGCCGAACGTGGCGGCCCATATCGAGCGACCGCGCGGACGATCGGGTAACGTCGTCGCCGCTGCCCGTCGCGGAAGCGGCGCGTTGCCTGGCGCGGGTCGTTTGCACGGATGGTTCCGGGCGGCGCTGGCCGGGACCGTCCATGTATTATGGTCCGCTTGTGGCGGCATCGTTGCGCGTCGCCGAAGACGGGCGGCTGATCGAGGCCGGCTTGGCGCGAATCCGGCCGCGACACGGCGACGGCGTGATGCGGTTCGCCAGCGTGAACGGCGCGGCTTGCCTGGAATTGGAACCGAAGCGGCGGGGAGATTACGCCTACTTTCGCTGCGAGGACGAGGCGCTGCGCGGCGCGAAAGCGAACCGCGACGCCGTTGTGACGGTTCGTTTCTTGGATCGCTCGCCGTCCGCCCGGTTGGTGGTCGAATACAACGGTTCCTCTGGCCCGTACACTTCGGCGGCGCCCGTGGCCACGAAGGGCGAGAACGCCTGGCGCGAGGTCGCGATCGCGCTGAGCGGATTTCGGCCGCAAGGCAAACAGAACGACGGCGCCGACTTCCGCCTCCGGCTCGACGGCGACCCGCTTCCGCTGGTGCTGCGAGAAGTCCGGTTGCGGTTCGACGGCCCTGTTCGCGGCGACGCGCTTCGCGACGAATAGTTCTTTTCTTGACACGGACCTGCGCTGCCGGCCAAGGCGATCATCGAAATGTACGGCGCTCGCTGGAACAACGAGACGACGTCCCCGGAAATGCGCAGCCATCTCGGCTTGGAAACCACTCGCGGCCGGCCTCGACAAACGGCTCCGCACGGCACCTCGGAATAAGCGTTAAGCTTCGACCGGCAAACTATCTTCGACGGCGCTTGCCGGCAGCGTCATCACGATCGTCGTGCCCCGCCCCGGTTCGCTCATTACCGCGATCTGTCCGCCGTGGTCGGTGACGATCCGCCATGCAACGCAGAGGCCGAAGCCGAGACCGCGTCCCGCTTCGCGGCCGGAGAAGAATGGGTCGAACAGATGGGCCTGCTCGCGGGGCGTGAAGCCGGGGCCGTCGTCGACGACGGTTATTTCGACCATCTGCTCGACGAGACCGTCCGCGTTGGTGCGGCTGGGAACTTGCTTGGGAATTTGACCGCGACTTTGGCTGGGAATCCGGCGGCCAAGCTGGCGGCGAAATTCGCCGGGGCGTTCTTCGGTCGCGGCGGAGTTGAGTGCGGCGGCGGAAACGATCCTGGCATCGACGTCGACGTTGCCGCCGGCCGCCACGGCTTCGATGGCGTTGCGAACGACGGATTTGACGGCGACGCCGAGTTGCGCCGCGTCGACGGTGACCGGCAGCGGAGTTTCGCCGACCCCACATGCGAGCCGTGTGGCTTGAGCGGCGGCCATTGCCGAGAGCTCTTCGACGACGCGGCGGACGACGGCGGCGGCGTCGAGTTGGGAAACGACGAGTTGCGGCGGTCGGGCGAAGAGCATCAGGTCGGCGATCATTTCGTGCGCCCGCATCGCCTGACGATTGATCGTGGCGAGCATGCGTCGCCGCTCGGCGGCGGTTTCGTCGCGGAGCAGCGTTTGCGCTCGGGCCGAGATATTGGCGAGCGGATTGTTGATCTCGTGGCCCGCACCGTAGGCGAATTCCTTGAGGGCGTCGACCTTGGCGGCGGCCAGCGCGTCGTCGAAGGATCGCTGGTCCGCGTCTTGCTGGGCAAATTGCCGGGCGACTGCGGCCAATCGCGTCCGCCACGCTTCGTTCAGGGGAAGCTGGCCGGCGTCGGACGAATTGTTCGCCGGCTCAGCGGAGAGCGCGAGTAGGAAATCGGCGAGGCGTTCGGCGACGCGCGCGTCGAGATTTGCGTCCGCGTTGGCGACGCGGCCGGCCGTTCGTGGATCGTCGTTGCCCGCCGCCCAATGTTCGGCCCAGCGTTGTAGAGCGGCGTCGCCGGCGAGAGCGCGCTGCACGAGTTCGCGGCGTCGCCGAACGTCAATGCAAAACGCCGCGTCGAGCAACGTCGACGCGGCGTCTTCGTCGTTTGGTTTTCTCGCGCCGGTCTTTGTGCGAGGCGCTTTAGCCATGAGTCATTCGCGTGCCGGTCGTGCGGCGGGGTGGCGCGGGCGGCTCGTCCACCCGTGCCGCAATTTGACTCACCGCGAACGCTCGGCACGGGCGGACGAGCCACCCGCGCCACCCTTGGCGAGCCTTATGCGATGACCGGCTTTTCGATGTCCAGCAATGCACAGACCCGTTCCAACAGCGCGTCGACCTCGAACGGCTTCCGCATGAAGTCGTCCGCGCCGGCGGCTTGCAGGTCCTTGACCTTTTCGTCCTCGACCATGCCGGAAATGCAGATGATCTTCACGTCGTCGGTCGTCTTGTCGCTGCGGACACGTTGGCAAACTTCCTTGCCGTTGATATCGGGCAGCATCACGTCCAGGACGATCGTGTCGGGGCGATATTCCTTGACCAACATGCCGGCGTCGAAGCCGTTGTTGGCCGTCTTGATTTCGAATCGGCCGTCCCGCTCGAACACGTCGCTGATCAGTTCGACCAACTCTTGATCGTCGTCGACGATCAGGATTTTGCGTTTGCCGCTTTCCAGCGCGTCGGTCGGGATGCCGTTGTCGCGCATAAAGTGCATCAGTTCGGCCCGCGGGATGCGGCGGAAACGGCTCCCCGGCACGCGAAATCCCTTGAGCTGGCCGGAGTCGAAGCAGCGGATAATCGTCTGCTGGCTGACCTTGCAGATTTTCGCCGCTTCGCCCGTCGTAAAGACCGTTTTCATGCGATTGCTCTCCCTAGCCTTGGAAATGCCCTTTCTGGGCGGGTGGCTCGTCTCCGGTCAGACGTGAAGAACGTCCGGCGACGGCGCTTGACTCCTCGAAACACGACAACAGGTCATCCTTGCCGCTGCGGTCGCCGGGGAGAGCGAATTCGCTCACGACGGCGGGCCGTGCGTGTTCTCCTCACGTTAGGGCATTCCGAAGCGAGCGACTGGCGACTCCGCCCCGTATGCCCCGAGGCCGCAAAAGCATCATCCTGCGGCGCTCGCATAACCGGCAATTTCGCCCGCTTCTACCAAGCTTGCCGGAATTGCCGTACACGCGAATTATAGCCATCTTCCAAAACGAGTCAACATCGGTATTCGTGTCGTAACTCGTTGTGAAATATCGCGTTACGCGAATTGCAATAAGGTGGGTCGAGCGTCAAAGTGCGACGATGGGGCAATTTCGTCGCCGCAGCGACCGGCGATCCACGAGTGGTTTGGCTCGTGCTTGACGCCCGAATTAGCGATCGCCGGGTCGACGAAACGTAGCCGGAGCGATGCCGATCATGAACGCGCCGGCGCGGCTTTTTCCGCCAGTTCGTCCTGCCAGGCCTTGAGCTTGGCCAACGCGGCCATCGGCGTCAGGTCGTCGATGTCCAGCTCGCGCAGCTCGTCGAGCAACGGGTGCTCGGCGGGGCCGAACAGCGTGAGTTGGATATCTCCGGCGCGGCGGCGGTCGGCCCGCGCCAGCTTCGAGCGGCCGTCGCGGTCGAGATGCTCGTCTTCGAGTTGGGCGAGGATTTGCTTGGCCCGTTCGTTCACTCTACGCGGCACGCCGGCCAGTCGCGCGACGTGGATGCCGTAGCTCTTGTCGGCCGCGCCGCCGATGATCTTATGCAGGAACACAACGTCGTCCTGCCATTCGCGGACCGCCACGTTCAAGTTTCGCACGCCGGCGAGCGAATCGGCCAGTTCCGTCAGTTCGTGATAGTGCGTGGCGAACAGCGTCCGGCAGCCGACGGCGTCGTGCAGGTGCTCGACGATCGCCCAGGCCAGCGCCAAGCCGTCGTAAGTGCTTGTGCCGCGGCCGATTTCGTCGAGGATCACCAGACTACGCGGCGTGGCGTTGTGGAGAATCCGCGCCGTCTCGGTCATCTCGACCATGAACGTGCTCTGGCCGCGCGACAACTCATCGCTCGCGCCGACGCGGGCGAAAATTCGGTCGGCCACGCCGATCGTCGCACATTTCGCCGGCACGAAACTGCCGGCCTGGGCCATCAGCGTCAGCAGGGCGACCTGGCGGATGTAGGTGCTCTTGCCGGCCATGTTCGGACCGGTGATGAGCAGAATCCTCGCCGACGCTTTTTCGTCCGCGCCATACGCCATCCCGTTACCGGCGCTACGGATACGGCGCGAATTCGTGCCGGAAAAATGCGGCGATGGCGGCGCGATGCCGGTGCCGTTTGGGTCGCCGTTGGAGTCGCTTGCCGCGTCGAGTCGGCGAAGAGATTCGCCTGCCACCGTTTCGGCTTCTTCGCCGGATTCGGCCGATTTCGCGCTGCCGGCTATCTCTTCGATCCCAGCCAGCGTATCGTTCGGTACGAACGTCCCCGCCGCCTCGGTGACGTCGAGCACCGGATGCCGGCCGTCGATGATGTTGAGCATCGGCTCCTCAACGACGACCGGCCGGCAGTACCCTCGCTCGCGGGCCAGCGAAGCCAGCGCCGAAAGCACGTCGATCTCCGCCAGAGCGGCCGCGGTCGATTGCAGCGATCTGCCCGTCGCCTGCACGGCGTCGCGCAATTGCACGAACAGCTCGTATTCCAGTTCCTTGGCGTTCTCGTCCGCCGACAGCACTTTCTCCTCATACTCCTTCAACTCCGGCGTGATGTACCGTTCGGAGTTCTTGATCGTCTGTTTGCGGATGTAGTGCTGCGGCACTTTGTCGCGATGCGTGTTCGTCACCTCCAGGTAATAGCCGAACACCTTGTTGAAGCCGACCTTCAGGCTCGTGATGCCGCTCGTGGCGATCTGTTCGGCCTGATACGCGGCGATCCATTTCTTGCCGCCGACGGTCAAGTCGCGCAATTCGTCGAGTCGCTCGTTGAAGCCGCCGCGAATGAAGCCGCCGTCGCGCGGCGAAAGCGGGCAGTCGTCCGCCAGCGCCGCGTCGAGCTTTGCGCGGAGGTCCGGACAGAGGTCGAGCTGCGCTTCGAGCCGCGCGAGCAGCACGCTCTTGCGTCCGGCGAGTTTCGCTTTCAAGCTCGGCAGCCCGCGCAGCGTCCGGCCGATGAAGCTCAAGTCGCGCGGACTTGCCCGGCCGGTCGTGACGCGGGCCAGCAGCCGCTGGAGGTCGTATACCTTTTTTAGCTGCTCGGCCAGCGCCGTGGTCAGCGCCGCATCGGCGACCAGTTCCGCCACGGCGTCGAGCCGTTCGTCGATCGACTTGACGTCGGTGAGCGGCGCCGCGAGCCACTCGGCCAACCGCCGCGAACCCATCGGCGTCGCCGTGCGATCCATCACGGCGAGCAGCGACCCGTCGCGGCGGCCATCGCGCATCGTGCGCGTGATTTCCAGGCTCCGCCACGTGGCCTCGTCGATTTCCAGCGAATTGCCCGGCCGATACGGCGCGAGGTGGTCGATATGCGCGAGCGAGGCCTTCTGCGTTTCGGCCAGGTAATCGAGCACCGCGCCGGCCGCGCGAATTGCCGGTCCGTCGGCCTCGCCGAATCCAAACCCGTCGAGCGACTTGGTGGCGAAGTGTTTGGTGAGCGTATCCGTAGCCGAGGCGAGTGCAAACGCCCAGGCCGGTCGCCGCGTGACGGTCAGTTCTTCCGCCACGTGTCGCGGCAACGGCTCGGCCTCTTCGGCGAGCAAACATTCCGCCGCGCCGATGCGGGCCAGTTCGTCGGCCAATCGCCGCGGTTCGATCACGGCCGCCTGAAACCGCCCGGTCGACAATTCGACCCACGCCAGCCCCATCGCGGCCGGCCCGGCAGTTGGCGTCGCTTTCTTTGCCGTCACCGAATCGACCACAACCGCGGCCAGGAAGTTGCTTTCGCGCGGATCGAGCAACGCATCGTCGGTCAGCGTGCCCGGCGTGACGATCCGCGTCACCTCGCGGCGGACCAGACCCTTGGCCTTCTTCGGGTCTTCGACTTGATCGCAAATGCCGACGCGATAGCCGCACTTGATCAGCTTGCCGAGGTAGTTTTCGAGCTGATGATAGGGAAAGCCGGCCATCGCCGTGGCGCCTTCGCCTTTTTCGCGGCTGGTGAGCGTCAGTCCCAGCACGCGGGCGGCCGTCTTAGCGTCGTCGTGAAACAGTTCGTAGAAATCGCCCATGCGAAACAGCAGAATCGCCTCGGGACACGCCCGTTTGGCGTCCTCATACTGTTGCATCATCGGCGTAGCAGCCATGCCCTTCTCCCGCGATCCCGCCTGCATTCCTCCGGCCTGTGCAGCCTACGGGCTACTCACCTCATCAACGGCCTGATCGGCGAGACTGTCGGCGCTTTCTCCGCCGGCTCGCTGGGTGGAGGAATCATCGGCCAACCCATCACCAGCGCGAGCAAGATGCACACGATCACGTACACCATGTAGTGCATCACGGCGTTGCCGACGTCGAGATCGAAGCTCACCAGCGCGATGATGCCGCCGATGATCAGGAACGGCGCGATCACGATCGCCGCCATAATCGGCTCGTCGCCCAGCCGCCGGTATTCGTCCGGCACCAGGGCGTAATACGCCAGCCAAAGCGCAACGTATCCAACGGAGCATCCCAGCGCCCTGAGGATCACGTCCATGCCGCGGTGCGGTTCGAGCTCGTCGTTGCGGAGAAACGAGTAGGCGGCGATGGCCAGCGGCGGCGCGATCACCAGCGCTCCCGGCGCGAGCAGCAACCACGGGATATCGGTCTTGTCGTCGTACATCTGCCCGATGACAAACGCCAGCGCGAACGCCGCCACGACGCCCGCGACGATGCCGCCCAGCGCCACCTTGCTGAGCTTCGTCTCGGTCCGCTGGATCGGCTTGAGAACCAGCTTGCCCGAGGCGTCCTTCGTGCCCCCGTGGGCCCGGTCGTCGATCTTCACCTGCTGCTCAAGCTTCGGAATCGTGATCGGCTTCTTGCACTTCGGGCAAGGGCCTTTCTTGCCGGCGAACTTGTCGCTGACTTGAAACCGCGCATGGCAGCTAGGACACGTAACGGGTATCGGCATCGAGCGTCTCGCGGTGGGCGCGGTGCGGGGACAAAGGGATAGGAAATTCCGAAGCGGACAGCGGCCCACAGAACGTACGCCGCGTCAGTTGCGGCGAACACCTCGTTTGCGTATCCGAACGCACTGCGTAGGGTGCTCTGCGAGCACCACGCAACCAGCGCCGCCACGCCCAAAGCGCAGACAACCAGCGGCCACCGCCAGCTGCGCTTCGCAAGGCCCCGTTCCGGTCGAAACCAACTGCCAACGCCAATCGCGGCAAGCTTCCTAGTTTCGCAGACGCTCAGGGCAAGTCAAGCGCTTCGGCCGAGCGGTAGTGGTCTGATTAGTGTGTTGCGGGCCGGACGACGCCTGATTAACGGTGGCCTGGAAGTCCGCCGGCAAATCCAACCCAACATAATTCAATTGAGCACAATGGCGGCCGCGACACAAATGGCAAAAAGGATCGGAAGTGGCTCAAATTGCCAGGCGCGCAAGAACAATCGCGCGAATTCCCTGAAAAATGAGCAGTGACATTACGAAAGAAGGCGAGTGGCTCACGCTTAATTTTAAGGGGATTGCCTCATCGCACCCGCAAGTGTGCCATGAACAATTCCTGGCCTAACGGCGTGCGGGTTCGAGTCCCGTCGGGCAGCATTGCGGAAATCGCTAAAACGAGAATTGTTCGGCAACAAGCATGTCTCTGGTCGAGATGCACCCTACGCCTAGTCCCAGGCACACGTCTGGAATCTTCGGGTCATTTTTGCCACCGCTGCCTTCTTCGCATACCACAGTTGCTCCCCAAATCTGAGCGTGGGCAATTAGCCAAGGGTCAGCCCCCGAGCGTCCAGTGCCCTTAAGTTTGACAATACGACCATAGTACGTGTCTTGCATTATTGCCTTCAGTGCGAGCACAACATCTTCTGTTGTCTCTCGGACAAATTCGCGTCTCTGCCTAATCCATGCCAACAACGAATCGTCCTGCTGTTCAATTTCTTCATACACCTCCCGAGGAACAATCGCCCGTCCAGATGTCAGCATGTCTGAAAGGAACGTCCAAAACTTCGGCGCAAAGATTGGCTGATAGTGCTTCTGCCAGCCGTTGACGAGAACGCCGGTATCGAGGCAGTATTTAGTCACTGATTTACTCGCCCACCAACCGTTTTTCGAGGTCAGGCAAGAACTGGCTTTTCATGCTTAGCAGGTCCGACACGTCAGGCCCCGTTATCCTATCTTCTCTGTACGCCGAAACGACCGCTTTTCCGAATCGTCTCCCAACGGTGGAAAGAACAATTGTCGCCTGCTTTATTCTGACTTGATTCCGCCTCTTGTCCTTGCGCCATTCTCCTCGCTGCCTTAATTCGACGACCAGCCGTTCGTAAATGTGGTGATTGATAAATCCATGCTGCAAGAGTTTTCTAGCGATCACTTCTTGGCTTACTCGATACATGGCCGCCAGAGACGGCAAAGATTGCTCATACTCCCCGGAGCCACGCTTTGCCACTGCAATAAAATCCTCGCTTGGAACCAGCGCCTCTGCGGCAACGGCATTGCAAAAAACTTCGATCTTCTCATCATCGGTGTTGGCGGTGCTCTCAATTGCGCGATCCGAGATTCCGGATATGTTAAGCATCACATGCGCCATCTCGTGCATTAGGGTGAAGATACGCCCACCAAATCGGTCACGATCATTCACCACCACAATTGGCGCGACCTCGTGTGCCAATGCAAAACCACGCATCTCACTGAGCGGAACCTTGCGGCTCAGAAATACCGAGACGCCAGCGGCTTCGCATTGTGATCGCCAGTAGCGAAAGGCGGATTGTTTATCCGGCAGGGCTTTTTGTTCTTCAAGACTGACACCCAACAGGTTTCTAAGTCGCTTGCCAACGTCTATTGGGCTTTCCGTGTAGCTGGAGCGTCCAACAAACGGCAACGGCTCACGGCCATGAGATTCGAGATATTCGGCGAGCCATTCCTGGCGGCCCTGTGTGATTCGCGTCCAGTAGGCAAGTTCGCGGGATAGCACGCCCCTATCAGGCGACGGTAGCTTTCGGAAGTCACGAACCGGATGCCACTGAGGCGGATTTGGTAGATAGAATACGGCAGTCGGGAATCGCAAGAACTTCGCCAACGCCCTAAGCTGCGGTAATGTAGGGGTCTGCACGCCAAATTCCCAAAACATGACGTCGCGGTCGGCCAGTGCGAGTTTATCGGCCACTTGCTCTACAGTGACTGCGGCTCGCTCACGACACCACACGATCATGGCCGACTCAGCGTGCGAGGGGATTACTTTAGACATGCGTGAACCCCCGCAATCCAGCCCATGTCCGGGATACTATGAACCCGCTCCTGCCTTTCCTTGATAGCGACGACTGACTCTCTAGTCCCGGAGGGCGGTCCGCGCCTTGGCGGCGCAGCGGTCTTATAAACTGCCATAGGTTCCTCACGGAAGGGTTCGATTCCCCCGCTCTCCGCTAGCGCCGCTTTGGCGCTTTCTCGGCGGCTTTGTTCAGGCACTCCCGTATCCATTCCGACAGGCTTTTGTCTGCGGCATAGGCAGCGCTCGCCCACTTGGCCTTGTCGTCGGCTGTCAATCGAATCTGGAGGGTTTCCGGCAACGTTGTGCCCGTCGGTTTCGGCGGTCGTCCCGAACGCTTCTTTTCCATGTAATTACAGTAATGACTAAAATCTATACCGTCAACCCCTTGCTTATTGTAATTACGGTAATTACAATAAGGTCGTGCAAGAAAACCCCGTTGCAGCCGGCAAGCCGCAGCGGGGCGAATCACAACTAGGCTTTCGCCCAATCGGACCCAAGTATCTCGATTGTAGCGAGAGCCGCAACAAAAGGCGACTCTCCGATGGCAAATGTTCTCCCCCGCGACAAGCAAATCTCGGTTCTCCACCATCTAGTCGAAGGCAACACGCTCCGCAGCACGTCGCGGCTGTCGGGCGTCGCCCGCAACACGATCACGGCCCTCATGGTCCGGTTCGGCGAGGGCTGCCAGCGACTTCTGGACAGCAAGTTGCGCGGCCTCACGCTCGATCACGTCGAGACGGATGAAATCTGGTCCTACGTCGGCAAAAAGCAGGGCCGACTAACCGACGAAGAAAAAGCCGAACGGTCGGATATCGGCGACGTGTACACGTTCACTTGCCTTGACCAGGAAACGAAATTGATCGCGGCGCACGTCGTCGGCAAGCGGTCTGCCGACAACGCTCGCCGGTTGATGATGCAACTGGCCGGCCGGCTAAACTTCCCGAATCCGCACGCGGGCGACGACCACGCCTTCGGCACTGGCGGATTCCGGCCGATCATCCAAATTTCGACGGACGGCTGGCCAGGATACCCTGAGGCTGTTGACTTGGCTTTTGGTCCCTATGCGCGGTTTGGAACCATCGTGAAGGATTACCGCAACGCCGAGCAACCCGGCCGCTACGCGCCGCCGGAAATGATAGGGACCGTCCGCCGCGGCATAACCGGGATAGAAACCGCCGACGAATGGTCGATATGCACGTCGCACGTCGAACGGCACAACCTGACGATCCGCACGTTGATGAAGCGGTTCACGCGGCTCGGCGTGGGGTTCAGCAAGTGCGTCGAAAACCACGCCGCTGCCGTCGCCGGCTTCATCGCGTTCTACAATTTCGTCTGGCGGACGCGGTATCCCGACGATAGCGGGCGGCCTGGAAAACTGCGGCCGACGGCGGCGATGATGGCGGGGGTGACAAACACGCTGTGGAGTTTCACGGACCTGTTCGACGCCGCGATGGCCGTATAGAATTCGACCGGTGAACAAGCTTAGGGCCGGCGGGTTTCTTCTATGACCCGTCGGCCCGCACTTTGCGCCTTGCCGGACACTTAGGTAGACGTATACGATTCGTTAGTGGACTTAGTACAGAACGGAAGGCTTGTTCACCAAAGCTCTTGCCGCTTCTGGCACGCCAAAAACCAAACAGAAGATTACTGCCACACGTTGGACTGTGTGTTCAGGGATGTACCTTCCTTGCCTCACGGAGGGCCTGCCTATGGTGACTTAATCATCCTCCCCATCGCAGAGGTCGCGTTCGGATCGCGTGGCGCGCGGAAACAGAGTTAGCATCATCCAGGATTCAGAGGGATCGCCCTCCATCCAGGCAAGGATAAACTCTCGACTTGCATCGCGGCACGCCGTTGCAATCCGTTCGCGGTTGTCTGCATGTACCGGCTGCTTAGCTGGCTCGCCGGTGGCAATCAGGTGGTCGATTTGCGCCAACTCGTAGCCGAGGACGAAGCATTCGTGCGCGCCCAGGGAATCAAGTTCGCCATTGTCGATCCCGAACGATTTGATGAGTCCATATTGTGACATTTTTGAAACTCAACTTGAAGGTGATATATGTCTGTTCCGATTGGTACGACCGCAAAGACCGGCGAAATCTGCCCGGAGAGCGGTGTTTGGCAAGTTGTTGGGACTCCCAGCACGACGGCCCCGATTGCCAAGGGCAACCGGATGCCGCCGTACAACAACCAAGCTGTAACTTGGAAGTTGACGGCCTACGCTTAGTAGGCGAGTTGTGTGCCAACGATCCCCGCGGGATGGAGCCCGCGGGGATTTTTTGGGCCGGGATCGTCTCAGGAAGTTCTTTCCCAGGCAATGCCAAAGCGTACAATGGCCGTACTGGCAGCGATGCCAGCGAGAAGAATTCGAGCCGCCCAGGAATTGAGAAGCCAAGGGCGGCTTTTTCATGCGCTCAATTCTACCGATCCGGTCGACAACGGGCCACGGCCCGCTTTTTCCTTACTCGATTTCAATTTGAGCCACTATCAAAGGATCACGAGGCAGGTGATAACCAATCTCGGCCGCGGCTTGCGCCCAGGAGGCTTGCCTGCCTTCTCCGGCGACTGGTACGGATTCTCGTTCTCGGCCATGCTGGCATTGTAACGAACCGGCTGTCCGCCGTTCACGCGACCGGCTGCGAACGCTCGCCCGCCTGCGACGCCTTGCGCCCCATCGCCAGAACCATTTTGTACTCGCTCGGCCGCACGGGCTGAACCGACAGTCGCGAACCCTTGCGCAGCAACTCCATCGTGGCCAGCGACTTGACCTCCCGCAATTCGGCCAGCGACACCGGATGCCGAAAGATCTCCAGCAGCCGCAGATCGACCATTTGCCAGATCGGGTTATCCGGCGACGCCTTCGGATCGTAGTGATGGTCTTCCTTGTCCCACGCCGTGTGGTCGGGATACGCTTCGCGAACCACCAGACACGTCCCCACCACGGCCGGCGGATTGGCGTTGGAGTGGTAAAACAGCACTTCGTCGCCGAGTTTCATATCGTCGCGAAGATAATTGCGGGCCTGATAATTCCGCACGCCGTCCCAGCAAGTCGTCTGCTTCGGGCTGTCGGCCAAGTTGCGAATCGAAAACGACTCCGGTTCCGTTTTGACGAGCCAATAACGCTTCGCTCGGGGCATATAGAAGTTCCGCGGCCGCCAGATCTCGCATCGGCCGGGGCGACACGTCCCGGCCACACCAAGATTGTTATACTCCGCCCGGCGGGAAATGAAATCCCGGCTGCGGCATGGAATCGGCGCGGCGACTATCGCGTCGCCCGGCGGATCAGCCACGCGCCGCAGCATGCCACGACGAGATTGCCGGTCCACACGACTTCCGGCGGCAACGCGCCGCGCTTGGCCGCGTCGATGCCGAACGCCAGCAGCGGATAATAGACGACCAGTATCGGCAGAAAGCACAGAAAGAACGTGGTCAGAAAATCGGCCGTCCGGAAACGAATCGCCAGCGGCAGGCCGATCATCGCGAAACACAGACAGCTAAACCCGCTCGCCCAGCGACGCGGCGGTTCCGTACGCAGACGGTACAGGTAACCGCGCTCGTTGCTCAACTGCTGCTCGTCGAGTCGCCAGCGCGGGCCGAGCACGTCCTCGAAGTCTCCCAAGACCAGATTCGACGCGACGCGGGCCGCCAATTGATCGAGATGCTTGCTCAACTCGGCCTCGCGAAGGTCGATTTCGCCCGGAATCTCCCGCAGCGGAATCCAAGCCGGCGCAGTCGACCGGCTGCGATGTCGGGCGGCTTCCAATGGGATGCGCTGCTCGAAGGTGTCGGGAAATCGCGCCGACCAATGCTCGCCACCGTCGCGGACCGTCGCGATCTCGCCGTTTCGGCACACCAACCGCAAATCGCCCGCCTCCTCGTCGGTCCATAGCTCGGCCTCCGCGGCGGAAATCGTACACGCAGGCATCGACTCGCTGGCCGGTAACGAGATCAGCGGCGCGATCAGCCGCCGCCCTTCGACGGCCGCTACGTTGATCGAAATCCGGTCGTTGGCGAAGCTTCGCTCCGCGCGGAGAATGCCGTAGACGATATCGTCGACGCTGGCGATCGCATGTAGTTCGATTTGCTCGTGGCCCCAACAGACGCCGTCGTCGTTGAGGAACACCGTGCCCAGGCTGATCGCGACGGCCAGAGCCAGGGTCGGCCAAATGACCGCTCGCGGATTCACGCCCAGCGCTTGCAGGGCAACGATTTCGTTTCCCGCCGATAGTCGGCCGTAAACGTTACACACCGCCAGCAAAATCGCCCCCGGCACGGCGAACCGCATCGCATCGGGCAGAACGTAAGGCAGCAGCGGAATTGCCTGAGCGATTCCCAGCCCATGCTCGAGCGCGGTCCGCAGCACGCCGACCACCAGCAACAGACCCGTCGCCGCCGCCAGCGCGACGGCGAAGACTTTGACGACCTCGACGACGACGTGCCGCGGATAGATGCCCATCAAGTGCTTATCCCAGAACTGTAGGAGGCGAATCCATTCGCCGAACGAACTGTCAAGCGATTCTTTCGGCGAAAGGATTCGCCTCCTACGGAATTCGCTTTCGAGATAAGCATCAAGGCAAGTGCCAGTGACGGGGCCACCACGCTTCGTCGCGAGCGTAGGCGACGACCTCGCAGATGACCGGAATCCAAAGATAGCGCGAAGCCCGCCACGCTTCGGCCAGCAGGCCATGCGTATCGACTTCAACGTAGCGGGCCGACCGATAACGGCGCAGGTTGGGCACGAATCGCGGCGTGCGGCGGCAATACTCGTCGAACTCCGGACCGATCTTGCCCCGCAAATTCGCTTCTTCGACCGGCACGGTCACGGCCAGATAAAAGATGCTCGCCGCGGCCAGTCCGACCGCAAACGTGATGCTGCCCAAGTACAGCGGAATCGACAGGCAGAGAAAAAACGTGCCGAGGTACAGCGGATTGCGGCACACCGAATACGGGCCTTCGCTCACCAGCGTGTGATACTTGCGGCCACCGATGTAAAGCGTCGACCACCAGCGAACGGACACGCCGGCGAGAAAAAGTACCCAACCGGCCATTTCCAGGTAGCAGTGATACCACGAATCGGCCAGCACCAGCGGCGAAGAGAATAACCCCGCCGCGGCGAACGGCGCCATGATCACAATGCCGACCCAAGCGCGCGACCGTGCCCACCACCTACGGGGCTGCGAAATACCGACGGTTGCCATGAAATGCCCCTGAAGTTTCAGTGAATTGGAACGGCTCTTTGATTGATTCAGTTAACAAGCGGGCGGAACAATACGAATCGCCGGAATCCGCGTCAATCCGAAAGGCCACAAAATCCAAGAGCGACAACGCCGAGCGTGCGGCTCCGCGTACCGATACGCCGCTGTCGCCCGCGCCGCTTTTGCTCGCGTCCAACGTCCGAACAATCCGCTTCTCCGCTCAAAGCGGCGGTTCTTCCACGGTCGCCGCCGCGTCCTACAATTGCACAACACCGACCGCCGCCACTGGAAGGCCGGTCGTAACGGATTTGCCGGCGTCGGCCGAATCCGCGATCCACACCGAACGTCCGCCAGCCAGCTTTGGCTGGGCGACCTACGCCGCTCCTTTTCCACATGCCCGCCATGAAGATCGCCGTCATCGGAACCGGATACGTCGGCCTTGTCACAGGCACATGCTTCGCCGACAGCGGCAATGAAGTGACCTGCCTCGACGTCGACGCCAAAAAAGTCGAGCGACTTCGCGGCGGCGAAATCCCGATCTACGAGCCGGGCCTCGGTGAATTGGTCGAACGCAACGCCGCCGCCGGCCGCTTGCACTTCACCACCGATGTCGCCGAAGCGGTCGCCCCCGCGCAAATCGTCTACCTTGCCGTCGGCACGCCCTCGGCCGCCGACGGTTCGGCCGATATGAGCTACCTGTTCGCCGCCGCCGAAAGCATCGCGCCGCACCTGCGTGCGGATGCCGTCGTCGTCACCAAGAGCACCGTTCCGGTCGGCACGTGCGCCCGGCTCGAAGGCCGCTTCCGCGAACTGCTCGGCCGCGTGGTCGACGTGGCGAGTAATCCGGAGTTCCTCAAGGAAGGCGCGGCGATCGACGACTTCACCAAGCCCGACCGCGTCGTCGTCGGCGTCCGCCGGCCGGAAATCGGCGAACTGCTCCGCGAACTTTACGCCCCGTTCCTTCGCACCGAGCATCCGTTCCTGGTCATGTCGCCCGAAAGCGCCGAAATGACCAAGTACGTCGCCAACGCCTTGCTCTCGACCAAGATCAGCTTCATCAACGAAGTCGCCAACGTCTGCGAACGCCTGGACGCCGACATCAACGACGTCCGCCGCGGCATCGGCCACGACTCCCGGATCGGCTTCGCGTTCCTGTTTCCCGGCGTCGGCTACGGCGGAAGCTGCTTCCCCAAAGACGTCAGGGCGTTGGCCCACCTCGCCCGGCAGCACGGCATCGACCCGCAGATACTCACCAGCGTCGACGAAGTCAACACGCGACAAAAGGACGTGCTCCTCGCAAAGATCGACCGTCACTTTGGCGAAAAACTCGCCGGCCGCACGATCGCCATCTGGGGCCTGGCGTTCAAGCCCAAGACCGACGACATCCGCGAGGCCCCGGCGCTGGTCCTCATCGACGGTCTGCTGGCCCGCGGCGCGAAGGTCCAAGTCCACGACCCGGAAGCGATGGAGAACGTCCGCGCCCGCTACGGCGACCGCCTCGCTTACGCCGAAACACCGATCGAGGCGCTCGCCGGGGTCGACGCCCTGGCGATCGTCACCGAGTGGAGCGAGTTCCGCAATCCCGACTTCGAGTCGATGCGGGCCACGATGAAATCGCCCACCATCTTCGACGGCCGCAACCTCTATTCGCTTGCCCAAATGAGCCAGGCCAAGTTCACCTACTATTCGATCGGCCGCGCCGCGATCCGACCAAAATAGCCCAACCGCAACTCAAAGCTTCCCGCAAAACCGATCCCTGATCCCTGACCCCCGACACCTACAACCCCAGCGCCCGCAATATCCGCCCATCGCCCAGCCCGTTGGCGACAAACCGCGCTCCTGGAAAGACATGATCGCGGCTGTGATCGCCGGGCACGGCCACGGCATGGGTGCCCGCGTCGACCGCCGCGCGGCAACCGGTCTGACTATCTTCGAGCACCAGCACTTCCGCCGGCGACAATTGCAATCGCTGTGCGGCCGAAAGATAAATCTCCGGGTCGGGCTTGCCGCGCGTCACGTCTTCCGCGGTTAGCCAGAACGCGAACCGCTGCGACCAACCGTGCCGTCCCAGCAAGTCGGCGACGAACGACCGCCGGCTGCTCGTGGCGATCGCCTTCGGCACGTCGGCCGCTTCGAGCCGGTTGAGCAGTTCCACTAAACCTGGCATCGGCGCGAGCTGCGCATCGAGAATCGGGCCGAAAATCTCGTCGTTCTCACGTTCCAGATCGGCCACGGTCGCATTGAGGCCGTGCCAGTCGATCATGATTTGCAGCGCCACCTTCGACGGCCGGCCCATCATCGCCGTGAATAGCACCTCGTCAAACGTCTTACCGCGGCGGCGCAGGACTTCGCCTCCGACGAGGCGATAAAGATGCTCGGTATTGAACATCAGGCCGTCGAGATCGAACACGACGGCCCGGCAAAACTCGGTTTCGGACATGCTCGTTCGTCAATTCGCTCGTTCAGAAACTGCGCACGTTGAACCACGACCGGCAATACGGACATTTCACGTCGCCGCTCGGCGAAACATCCGCCCCGTCGCCCAGCGGGGCCGCGCATTGAGGGCAGGCGTAGTCCGCACGCCCCGTGTGCTCGGAACTCCGTTCGGCCCGATCGATCAACTGCTTTGCGTTACCCCGCATTCGCTGCGCCATGCTGTTCGGCGATTGCCCGAACAGACCGCCCGTGGCAAGCGCTCCGCCCATCGCCACGAACGGAATGGCGATAAAGCTGGCGACAACGCGGAATAGAATCGGCGGCGAACCAAATCCGCCGCTAGGCCACAGCCACATCGCCGCGAGAATCGCCACCCCTACTCCGCCGAAACAGACGCCAAATGCAACGGCCACGATTCGTTGGCCCGCCGGCGGTTTGGTCGGATCCATTTGCGTTGTCCTCACTCGGTGCGCACAAGCGGGTTGAAACCTTGCGTCTCAGGTTGCCCCCAGCGCCGCTTCATTGTAACGCAACGAGGGGGTATTCGGCAAAACCCGGCTGCTATTGGCGGTTGAAATCGGCTTTGCAGCAACCGACGCACCGAATTCCTTCGTCCTCGATTCGCTCGTCCGGTATTTCCCCGTCCTCAGAGGTTGTGAAAGAATCGAATACGCACAAATCCGACCGCAACCTGTAGGGTGCTCTGTGAGCACCTTGGCACAACACTTTGTGGTGCTCACAGAGCACCCTACATTTATTCACAACCTCTCGCGGCTCCAGGTCGCGCTGCTGTCGCCGAATACGACCGGCCAGCCGATGCATTCAACCCAAAGTCACACGCGCGGCAATTGGCCCACAGTATTCCGCGTTAAGGTTTGCGCAATCGTCAGGACGATAACGACCGACAGGGACCGTTGCGCTGCGCGAGGACGCACCGCGGTGTTCGGATCGTTTGCTGCGACCTCGTTCTATGGAGATAACATCGATGCCGAAGGATCGCTGCGCCAGCGCCGACCAACCAAGCCCATTCGCCGAGTCGAACTACCGCGCTGCCCTGGTCGTCGCGCATCCGGGCCACGAGATGCGCGTTCACGGCTGGCTCGAAGCGGCGTGTCCCGCCGTGTTCGTGCTCACCGATGGTTCGGGCCGCGCTAGCCGTTCGCGGCTGGCCTCGACCGAACGGTTGTTGTCGCGAGCCGGCGCACAGCCGGGAACGATCTTCGGGCGGACCACCGACCGTCGGCTCTACGACCGGCTGCTGCGCCGCGATTGCGACTGGTTCGACGCCCTGACCGACGAATTGGCCGACGAGCTGATTCGTCTCGACGTCGATACGGTCGTTGGCGACCCGCGCGAGGCGGCGATCATGGCCCACGACGTGCTTCACGGCGTAATCGACGCGGCAATCGATCGCGTCGCGGCGCGCACGGGTCGACTGCTGGCGAGTTATGCGTTTCCGCTCGATTTGTCGCCGCTGGCGTGTCCGGCCCAATCGCGAGCGATTTCGCATTGCGTCGCGCTCGACAACGCCGCGTACCGACGCAAACTTGCTGCTGCCCGAGACTACTCGGAATTGCAAGACGAGGTCGACGCGGCGCTATCGAAATACGGCCCCGATTCCTTCCGGCATAATCTGCTGTTTCCTGTCTCGCGCGACGGTCTCTGCTGCGACAACGCGACGAAGCCGGCCTATGAAACGCACGGCGAGCAACTCGTCGCCCAGGGAGTCTATCCCGACGTGGTGCGATGGAGCGATCACGTCCATCCGCTGCTCTCGGCGCTTGGCGCAACGTATGCCGAGGTGGCCTGATGGAGTCGCTGTGCGTGCTGCTCACTAACGCGACGCTGGCCGGTCGCTCGGGCACGGAGCTATACGTTCGCGACGTGGCCACCGCGCTGCTCCGCGCCGGACATCGCCCCGTAGTGTATAGCCCGCGGCTCGGACCGTTGGCCGACGAGTTGCGCCGCGCGACGGTGCCGACGGTCGATGATCTGGAGAGTGTCGGCGTCACGCCCGACGTGATACACGCTCACCACGCGCTCGAATCGCTCACGGCGCTGCTGCGGTTTCCACAAACGCCGGCCGTATTCGTCTGCCACGACTGGTCGGCGTGGCACGACGAACCGCCGCGGCTCGATCGCGTGCGGCGGTACATCGCGGTGGATGACACCTGCCGCGATCGCCTCGTCGGGCAGTGCGGCATCGCCGCCGGTCGCATATCGGTGCTTCAAAACGCCGTCGATCTCGCACGATTCCTTCCTCGCGAGGTCTCGCTGCCGCCGCGGCCGCGACGTGCGTTGGTAATGAGCAACTACGTCCAGCGCGACGCCGTGCTGGCGAACATCCGCGCCGCGTGCGACCGCCGCGACATTGCGCTCGACGCCGTCGGTCTGCGAATGAGCGGCGCATGCGACGCACCAGAACACATGCTCGGCGGCTACGACCTGGTGTTCGCCAAGGGCCGCTGCGCGCTCGAGGCGATGGCCAGTGGCGCGGCGGTGATCGTTTGCGATCGCACCGGCATGGGGCCGATGGTCACTTCGGCCGATTTTCCGCGGCTTCGTCGCTGGAACTTCGGCCGCCGCCTGTTGCAACAACCGGTCCGAACGCCAACGGTCGTCGGCGAGATCGACCGCTACGATGCCGCCGACGCCGCCCGCGTATCGAAAATCGTCCGCGACACGGCCGGTCTCGATCCGCTCGTCGCGCGGCTGGTCGGTGTGTATCGCGACGCCATCGACGAACATCGCGCCGCCACCGCCGAGACAATGCCGGACGTCGCAGCCGAAATCGCCGCCGAGTACCGCGCCATTGCCCGCCACTTGCGCTGGTGGGCGGTGACGTGGGAGCCGCTATTACGCGAAGAGGCGCTGCGCTATCGCCGGGCCGGATTGATTGCCCGGCTCGGCCGCTCGCTCGGCAAGCGTGCTGTGGCGATTTAGCAGGCGTCGGCCAGCGCACTGCGGCGGCAATGGCGTCGCATCGCACCCGGCCGACGCTGCGCATGAGTCCGCGGAACGTCGCGCGAGACTTTCCCGCGCCGAGGCACGGTGATATGATGGTCCCGGACGTTGATTTCAGTCCGACAGTGGTCGTCGGCGTCGCTCGTCCGCGGGCAGCCACCGCCGTTCGCGGGCTGCCACCGTGTCGCGCGGGCGGCCCTTCCTGTCAACGCGATAGTTGAGGCGGTCGCTGAGCGGTTCCCCTTCTCCCATCGATCCAAGGCGAAACCTTGCCAGACGCCGCCGCGCCAGCCCCATACGATGCCGTGCTTGTCGTCGGATTTGGCGGACCGGAAGGCCCCGACGACGTCATGCCGTTTTTGGAAAACGTGCTCCGCGGCAAGAACGTGCCACGGGAGCGGATGCTGGAAGTTGCTGAGCACTACGATCATTTCGGCGGGGTGAGTCCGCTCAACGATCAAGTCCGGGCGTTGCTGGCGGCGCTCGTCGCGAGCATGAACGAACGCGGACCGCGATTGCCGGTCTATTGGGGCAACCGCAACTGGCATCCGCTGCTCGCCGATACGCTGGCCGAAATGCGCGACGACGGCATCGGTCGTGCCATCGCCCTCGTTCTGGCCGCCTACAGTTCGTATTCCAGTTGCCGCCAGTACCGCGAAGACATCGCCAGGGCGCAAGCAGCAGTCGGCGAAGGCGCGCCGCAGGTCGACAAGATTCGCGTGTTCTACAACCACCCGCTGTTCGTCGAGGTGTGGACCGAACGGCTGAATGCTGCTCTGGCGAAGATACCGGAACCGCGCCGCGCAGCGACACAAATCGTCTTTTGCGCCCACAGCATCCCGGCGGCAATGGCCGGCGGCTGCCAGTACGAGCCGCAATTGCTCGAAGCGTGTCGGCTCGTCGGCGAAGCGACCGGCCGCACCGACTGGAAGCTGGTCTACCAAAGCCGCAGCGGACCGCCCACGCACCCCTGGCTCGGACCCGACGTGTGCGATTACCTGCGCGAGCTGCACGCCGCCAAACGGCCCGCGGACGTGGTCGTCGCGCCGATCGGCTTTCTCTCCGACCACATGGAAGTGATCTACGATCTCGACACCGAAGCTCGGGGCCTGTGCAACGAACTCGGTATCCACCTCGTTCGCGCCGCAACGCCCGGCACGCATCCCAAAATGGTCGAGATGTTTCGCCAATTGATCGAAGAGCGCGTCGGCGATTCGTCCAGCAGCCGCGCCATGGGCCGCCACGCCATCGGTCGCGACGGGCCGAGCCACGACGTGTGCCCGGAGGATTGCTGCCCTTCCGGCCGGCCGACGCGCGGATGATCGACTATGAGCGAACCGATTCCCAACCGCGGTACGATGCGGCGACGGGCCGTGATCGGCGCGGTGGTGGTGGTGGCGCTCGGCGCGCTTGCCGTGCGTTATCGGAGCGAGTTGACGCTCGACAATCTCGTGACGCACGAAACGGCGCTCCGCGAGTTCGTCGATCGGCGTCTCGTCTTGGCGTTGGTGGCGGCGTTCGCCCTCTACGTCGGCGTCACCGCGGCGTCGCTGCCCATCGCCACGATCCTCACGCTCGCTCTGTCGTGGTTGTTCGGATTTGGACGCGGCGTGGCGCTGGTGAGCTTTGCGTCGACGACGGGCGCGACCGTGGCGTTCTTGATGAGCCGGTTTCTGCTCGGCAACTGGGTCCAATCGCGCTACGCCGACCGGCTCGCCCGGTTCAACGAAATGCTCGACCGCGAAGGCGCGTTCTACCTGTTCGCCCTGCGGCTCGCACCTTACGTGCCGTTCGTCGTCATCAATCTCGTCATGGGACTGACCCGCATCCGCGTCCGCACGTTCTGGTGGGTCAGCCAACTGGGCATGTTGCCGGCGACCGCGGTCTACGTGTCGGTCGGCGCGAACCTATCCGGCCCACGAGAAATCCAAGAGCGCGGCGTGACGGGCATCCTCACGTGGCAACTAGCGGCGGCGCTCGTCGCACTCGGACTGCTGCCGCTCGTCGGACGCTGGGCCACAAAGCGGATGCGCACGCCGCAACGCCCACTGCCTACCGATGCGAATTAGACGCGGTGCCTCGTGAATGGCCGCTGGCCACAACCACGAACACGCATATTCGTAACTATTTAGCCGGTTGGAGCGGACCACGGATTTCCTAGCGCGGCCGCTGGCCGCCACCAAAGCGGTCCGGCAAGTGCATTCGACACACGGAGCCGACCGCGTTACTCCAATTCGATCAACAAATCGCCCGACTCGACCTGGCTGCCGGGCTTGACCAGCACGCTGCCGACTTTGCCTTGGCGCTCAGCGTAGATCGTCGACTCCATCTTCATCGCTTCGAGCGTGAGCAGCTTTTGCCCCTTCGCGACGTTGTCGCCGGCTTGCACGGCGACCGCGACCACCATGCCGGGCATCGCCGCGCCGATATGGTTCGCATTCGCTGCGTCGGCTTGCGCCCGCTTGGGCACGTCGGCTTCTAGCGAATGGTCGACGACGCTCAGGTCGCGCGGCTGGCCATTGAGTTCAAAAAACACGTTGCGACGACCATCGGGATGCGGATCGCCGATGGTGAGGAACTTGATCATCAGCGTCTTGCCCGGTTCGATGTCGACGGCGACCTCCTCGCCGGTTTCGATGCCGTGGAAGAAGACGGGCGTGGGCAGATCGCTGGTGTCGGAATAAGCCTGCCGATGCTGCACGAACTCGCGGAACACTTTCGGATACAGCAGGTACGTCACCACGTCGCGGTCGGTCGGCTTGCGGTGCATGAAGCCTTCGACCGTGACGGCGGCTTCCTGGAAATCGGCCGGCGGCATGCTCGCGCCGGGCCGGCCGCGGACCGGTTTGCGGTCGCGGAGAATGCGGTCGCGAACCTTCTTGGGAAATCCGCCGTAGGGCTGGCCCATGTTGCCGATCAACAGATCGATCACCGAGGCGGGAAAGGCCAGGTCGCGGTTTTCGTCGAGCACGTCAGTGGTTTGAAAATTGTTGGCGACGAGAAACAGCGCCATGTCGCCGACGGCTTTCGACGTCGGCGTCACCTTGACGATGTCGCCGAGCAGTTGATTCACCTCGGCGTAGCGATGGCAAACCTCGGGCCAGCGGTCGGCCAAACCCAAAGCGCGGGCCTGCTCGAATAGGTTCGTGTACTGCCCGCCGGGCATTTCGTGGCTGTACAGTTCGGCCGTCGCCGCCAGCGAAGCGCTCTCGAACGGAGTGTAGAACTCGCGGGCTTCGCGCCAGTATTCGGCGATCTCGTCGAGACCTTGTGCGGCGAGGCCCGTGTCGCGGGGCGTGAAGCGAAGCGCCTCGACAAGCGTATTGAGATTCACCTGCGACGTGCCGCCGGCCAGCGGAGCGAATGCCGTGTCGGCAATGTCGAGCTTGACCTCTGAGGCTTTGACGATCGATCCGGCCTGAATGCCCGCGGTGTCGTGTGTGTGAAAGTGGATCGGAATGCCGATCTCCTGCTTGAGCGTTTTGACGAGCAGCTCGGCGGCGTAGGGCTTGCATAGGCCGGCCATGTCCTTGATGGCCAGGATGTGCGCGCCCATCTTTTCGAGTTCCTTGGCCATCGCGACGTAGTAGGCCAGGTCGTACTTCGTGCGATTGGGGTCGAGGATGTCGCCGGTGTAGCAGATGGCCGCTTCGCAAAGTCCGCCGTGCTTGTGAACGGCGTCCATGGCGACTTTCATATTCGATGTGCTGTTGAGCGCGTCGAAGATGCGAAACACGTCGATGCCGGCGCCGGCCGCTTCCTTGACGAACGCTTTGACGATGTTGTCGGGATAGTTGGTGTAGCCGACGGCGTTCGACGCCCGCAGCAGCATTTGGAACAGGATGTTGGGAATCCGCTCGCGAAGATCGGCGAGCCGTTGCCAGGGACATTCCTTCAAAAACCGCATCGCCGTGTCGAACGTCGCCCCGCCCCACATTTCCAGCGAGAACAGATCGGGGCATCGGTGCGCGTATGCGTCCGCGATGTTGAGCAGTTCCTTCGTCCGCAGCCGCGTGGCCAACAGCGACTGATGGGCGTCGCGCATCGTCGTGTCGGTCAACAACAGCGGCTTGTGCTTGAGAATCCACTGACAAAACTTTTCCGCGCCCAGTTTCTGGTAACGCTGCCGCATGCCGTCGGGAATCGGCTCGCTCGGATCGATGTCGGGCGTCTGAGCGGGCAAGCGTCGCGTCGACTTCGGCCGATCCTTCACTAGCGGGTTGCCGTTCACCGCATTTTCGGCCAGAAACGTCAACAACCGCGTGGCCCGGTCGCGGCGCTTGGGAAGGATGAACAGATCCGGCGTCTCGTCGATGAACCGCGTCGTGCATCGGCCTTCGAGAAACGACGTATTGGTGATCAGCTTGATGAGGAATTGCAGGTTCGTCTTTACGCCGCGGACGCGAAACTCCTGCAAGCAGCGCTCCATCCGCGCCGCCGCATCGACGAACCGCCGCCCGCGCGCCGTCACCTTCACCAGCAAAGAATCGTAAAACGGATTCACCACCGCGCCCGAAAACGCGCTGCCCGCATCGAGACGAATGCCCATGCCGCTGGCCGAACGGTAATGCGTCATGCGGCCATAGTCGGGCATGAAATTGTTCGTCGGGTCTTCGGTCGTCACGCGGCACTGGATCGCAAAACCGGTCGTCGCCACGTCCTTCTGCGAAGCGATGCCGATCTCCGGATCGGCCAACGGCACGCCCTGAGCGACAAGAATCTGCGACTTGATCAAATCGACGCCGGTGACTTCCTCAGTGACCGTGTGTTCCACCTGAATCCGCGGATTGACCTCGATGAAGTAAAACTCGCCGCTGTCGCGATCGACGAGAAACTCCACCGTGCCGGCGCACTCGTACTTTACCGCCCGGCCGATCGCCAGCGCCGATTCGCACAGGCTGTCGCGAAGTTCTTTGGCCAGATACGGCGCAGGCGCAATCTCGACGACCTTTTGATGCCGCCGCTGGACCGTGCAATCCCGCTCGAGCAGATGCACGAGATTCCCGTGCTTGTCGCCGAGAAGTTGCACTTCGATATGCCGGGCGTTGGCCACCAGCTTTTCGATGAACACGTCCGGGCTGCCAAAAGCGGTCTGCGATTCGCGCTGGGCCTGCTCGAATGCGTTCACAAACTCGTCTGCCGTCTTGACGATCCGCATCCCGCGACCGCCGCCCCCCTTGGCCGCTTTGAGTATCACCGGGTAGCCGATCTTTTCGGCCTGCTTTTTGCCTTCGGTCGTCGAGCGAACCGCTTCCTTCGTGCCGCCAAGCACGGGCACGCCGATCTTCTCGGCCGTGTTGCGGGCGAACGTCTTGTCGCCAAGGTTTTCCAGAGCGTCGACCGTCGGCCCGACATACGTGATGCCGCTGTCCGCACACGCACGGGCAAAGTCCGGGTTCTCGGACAGGAATCCATAGCCGGGATGAATCCCATCGATGCCGTGCCGCCGGGCGACGTCGATGATCCCTTCGATGTCGAGGTACGCCCGGATTGGCTCGCCCTTGCGGCCAACCTGGTAAGACTCGTCGGCCTTGAACCGATGCAGCGCGAAGCGGTCCTCGTGAGAATAGATCGCCACGGTGCGGATGCCCATCTCATGGGCGGACCGAAAAACGCGAGTCGCGATCTCGCTACGATTGGCGACGAGGAGTTTGGTTATATTCTTGATTGACATTGGCCGATTGACGCACCGAGGCGGTGGAAAATGACTAGACGCGGTGGAAGCGGCGTTAGTTTAGCGGCCGTACCTGGGGCCGTCGATGCGAGGAACGCGAGGGGGACGGCGTTGGACGCGGACGCTTCCGGAAAAAAACGGTTTATTTGACCAAGTACGCGTCCCAGAACTGTGAGAGGCGAATCCTTTCGCAGTCGGAATCGCTCGACAGTGGAATCGGCGACGTGGCGGCGAATTGCGTCCTGATGCGGGCCGGATTCGTCGCAAAAGATCACTGCCGCGATTTCGCGAGCGAGCAGAATCGCGATTGCCGGCGGTGGCTATGCGTCAGGAGTGCTTCCCGACGGTCGTTGCGCGGCGATATTCGCCCGGAGTGACTTTCATGCACCGGCGGAAGAAGGCGATCATGTACTCCGAATACGCAAAGCCGGATAGGTTCGCGATTACCGACAAGGTGTACTCCGTTTCGGTCAGCAATTGCTTGACCCGCTCCAATCGTACTCGATTGATCTCGGCCAACGGCGAACGGCCGAGCCGGCGTTGCATCCGCCGTTCCAGCGTCGTGCGCGAAACTCCGACGTGCCGCACCACGTCGGCGACGTCGATGCCATCGCTGGCGTGGCTGCGAATGAAACGCAGCGCCGTCGCTACGGCCCGGTCGTCGAGGGCATAGACGTCGGTCGACGCGCGAACGACCACTCGCAGCGGCGCAACCGGACGCGGCGGGACTGCGTTGCGCTCTCCTTTCATCATCCGCTGTAGAAGTTCGGCGGCTTGGTAGCCGATCCGTTCGGTGTCTTGTTCGACGCTGGTCAATCTTGGGCCGGCCAGTTCGCAAAGTACTTCGTCGTTGTCGACCCCGATCACGGCGACGTCGTCGGGCACGGAGATTTGGTGTTCGCGACAGACGTTCAATACTTGCAGTCCACGAATGTCGTTGCATGCGATGACGCCGACCGGCTTTGGGAGTCCGCACAGCCACTTCGCCAATTGTTTCTCGTGCGTCAGTCCGGCCGCTTCGATGTCCATCGTCGTTATCGTTGCCACGCCGCGTTGCTGCGGTTCGTCGTAAACGCATATGGGCAATGCGGCCGCCATAAGCGACTCGGCGAAATATCGTTCGCGCCGTTCGGAATAAACGGCGCCGGCAAAGCCGCAGAACGCCAGATTGCGAAAGCCGCGCTCGCGCAAATGATCGATCGCCATTTGCGTCACCGCTCGGTCGTCGGTTTCAATGACCGGCGTTCGAGGCAGCGGATACGTCCCCGTCAAGTCGATTGCCGGCAGCTTCGAACGGGTCAACCGCCGAGCCAGCGCCGGCGTTTCCACACGGGCAATGATGCCATCGCCCGCCCAACGCCGCAGCCACAGTGGCGCGTTTGCCGAAAGCAGTTGTTCCTGGTGATAGATGGACCAGTTGCCGGCGGTGCGAGCGAAGGCGGCGATACCTCGGAGCACACCGCGTCCGTATTCACGCGACGACTCGACGAGCAATCCGACTTTGAACGTCTCGGCCATATCAGCGAACGGGCCTGCAATCGAAAGTAATGTGAGCGGAAACCTTACTCGGCCGGACGGCTATCGGCGCTTCGGTGCAACCGTTTTGTCAATAATCACCAATGGCATGCCGCATTTTCATAGTTTATTTCATGCGAATCCTCAGTGACAGGATGTCGGCCAGCAAATAGCCTAGACATTGTAGCAGCCTATGCGCATCGGCGACGCGCAACCGCATCGATCGCCTTCGATTCATGCTCAATCCATCCGGGAGCGAACTAATGACTGTGAAAACCGCGTTTTTAGCGAGCATGTGTTGGCTCGCGCTAGCCGCGACGCGACCCGCCAGGGCCGTCGAATTTTGGAGCGTCGATCTCCAGGCGACCGGCAGCACGTTGTTTGGTCAATCGAATCCGCCGCTGACCGCGGCGGGCGCCGACCCGACGTTCAATCTCGGCAACGTCTGGAACGCCTATACGGTGCCGGCTCACGATTTACCCGCGGCGCTCGTGCCGGCAATCAATCTGGCCGACCGAGATGGTGCGGCGAGCAGCGTGACCTTTGGTATTTCCGTTCCGATCGCCGGCTGGGGTGGTGCGGGCGCCGCGGGCGGAGCGAACGATCTGTTTCGCGACTATATCTTCGCGGCAGCAGGCAATTCGCCGGTCACGGCGGATTTCGTCATCGGCGGCCTGACGCCCGGCGCCAGTTACGACATGATCAACTTCGGTGGAATTGGCCGCGATAGCGCAGTCACCCTCGACTTCAACGGCAATGGCGACCTGGCCGACGAAACCGGCCGCATCGCTCCGGTCAACAACGGTGCCGCATTTCGCGGCATCATGGCCAGCGCTGCGGGCCAGATCGTCGGGCGTGTCGCCAACGGCACCGGCGATCCCGAAGGAAACTGGGCGGGATTCCATTTAATGAGCGCTGCGCCGCCTGGAGCGAAGCTGTGGAGCGTCGATATCCACGGCGCGGGCAGCGACCTGTTCGGCCAGGACGTGGCCCCACAAAGCATGACCGGCCTCGAAACGCAATACGGCTTGGGCAACGTTTGGAATCACGTCGCCGTGCCGGGCTACGACCTCGATCCGGCCGCCGTTTCGTCGCCGCTCGTCGATAGCGAAGGCAATCCGACGGGCGTCGAGTTCAACATTGTCGACGCGGTGCAAGGCTGGGGCGGAGATCCAGGCATGGGCACCGATCCGCTGCGCCGCGATTATTTGTTCGTGCAGGCCGGACGTTCGCCCGCCAGCGCGGAATGGACGATCACCGGCCTGACTCCCGGACACACGTATGAGTTGTTCGCGTATAGCGGCGCTGCCCGCGACGTCATGCTCGGCGTGGATCAAACGGGCGAGCAATTCAACTTTCGCGGCGGCCACTTGTTCGGTAATGTCGCCGTCGACGGGAGCGGCATGATTTCGGGCCTCGTTTCCAGCGCTGCGGGCGAAGCGAATTGGTCCGGCTTTCAACTTCGCGATGTGACGCCGATTCCCGAGCCGAGCACGATGGCCCTCGTGCTCGTCGGCGCCGCGGCGACGGCCACGATTGCCCGACGACGGCGGGTATAACCGGCTTGCGATGGGCCGTTCGATGCGATTTTTTTCGGATGTCGCGGGGCGAGCGCCGCACGTGAGCGCTCGTCCCTCCTTTTTGTATTGATCGAGGAGGATCGGCGATGCTTTGGCTTCAGACATGGAAGACTTTGACCGAGTCGAGAAGAAGTCGCGCGATTGCCGATCGTCGCCGCTCGCGCCGTTTGTCGCCGGCGACGGTGGAAGCGCTCGAGCCGCGCCTGGTGCTGGATAGCACCGTCGTATTCAACGAGATCATGTATAATCCGGCGGGGGACGATACGGGCCGGGAATGGATCGAACTGCACAACCAGATGGCCGTCGACATGGACGTCTCGTTGTGGCGCATCGACGGCGCGGTCGAGTACGATTTTCCCGAGGAGACGGTGATTCCCGGCCACGGCTATCTCGTCGTCGCCGCCGATCCCGATGCGTTCCAGACGGAATACGGCGTCGCTGGCGTGCTGGGGCCGTTTGCCGGTTCGCTCTCCAATGGCGGCGAAACGCTGGAGCTTTACAACAACTTCAATTCGGCCCGGACGCGGGCACTGCCGCCACCGCCTCCCGCGGCGGACAAGCTGTGGAGCGTCGATATTCAGGCCGTCGGCGGCGTGATCACGCAACCGAATCCACCGCTCAAGACCGGCGTCGAAGCCAGTTCCGGCTGGGGCGACGTGTGGAACGCCTTCAACATTGCCGGCCACACCGGAACCACGCTCAATCCGACGCTCGCGCTGGTTAACAGCGCCGGCACGCCCACGGGCGTCACGTTTTCCATTGCCGGCGCGATCTCCGGTTGGTCGGAAAACGGCGACGGGCTCACCAGCGACTATCTGTTCGTCGCGGCGGGCAACTCGCCGACCACGGCGAACTGGCAAATCACGGGCCTTGACCTGGCGAAGACGTACAGTTTTTTTCCCTATGGCAGTTCGCTACGCGACATGGGCTGGAACGTCGACCGCGGCGGCGACGGGTCGCTCGCCAACGACGCGCCGCTTGTCGTTTCCGCCGCTGGCACATTGGTCGAGGGCGTCCACCCCGATGCGACTGGGAAGATCGTCGGCAGCGTCGCCAATGGCACGGGAGACCCGGAGGGAAATTGGGCTGGATTCCAACTCCTGGAAGTCGATCCCACGCCCGGCGGCGCGCCGGACATTGCCCATTTGCCCGGTCCGGGTGGACTCGACGGGCGGCGGTTGATGAATTCCGTCAACTACGACGACGGCGACGACTGGCCGATCGAGCCGGACGGCTCCGGCGCGTCGCTCGCGAAGATCGATCCGGACGCCGGCAGCGCGCAAGCCGAGAACTGGACATTCAGCAACACGGTCGGCGGCACGCCCGGGGTGCGGAACTTCTCCGATGGCCGTCCGCTGCAAGTTTCGCAGATTTCGGACGCCTCTGGCAACGGCCGCCACGGCGCGCCGTTCGCCCTGGGCACGGTGGCGGAGGGCTTCGAAGGCCGCGCCGGTTCGTTCGACGGGGCCACGAGCTACGTCGAAGTGCCGATCGATCTCAATCCAACGGCCAATTCACAAATCACATTTGGCGCTTGGGTTCGTTCCGACACCACTTCGCCGACGCATGCGATCGTCTCGAACGACGATGGCGGTTGGGATCGTTCGATTGCTATCGGCAGCGGCGTCGCGCCGGTTTCGCCGGGCAACGAGAACGTGTGGAACGCCTTTAACGTACAAGGGCACAATCTCACTTCCACGAATCCTTCGATGAACCTCGTCGACCGCGACGGCGCGGCGACAAGCGTGAGTTTTTCGATTCTCGGCACGATTTCCGGATTCAGCAACGCGCAGAATCCGGCCGCGCGGTTGACGAACGACTATATGTTCGTCAGCGCGGGAAATTCAGCCGCCAACGCCGATTGGACGATCGCGGGCCTGGTGTCGCAACGGCAATACGACTTTTATGCCTACGGCGGCATCGCCCGCGACGCTTCGATGCGCGTCGACACGAATGGCGACGGTTCGCTCGCCGGCGAAACGACGCGGATGGCGCCGGTCAATGGCGGTATCCTGATCGGCGGCGTAACGGCGAGCAACTCGGGGCAGATTCTCGGCAATGTCGGACCCGGCAGCGGCGGCGAGGGAAACTGGAGTGGTTTTCAACTCGTCGATCGAGTGACCGGGCAGTTGTGGAGCGTCGACATTCAGGCGATCAATGGCCCGCTGTTCGGACAGCAACCGCCGTTGTTGCAGAGCGGCCCGTTGTCCACCGGCGCGGGCGTCGGGTACTCCGCTTTTGCCGGCGGGCACCAGTTCAACGGCAGTGGCATTACCGCCGATCCCGCAACGTGGGCGTTCGTCGCCGGAGCGTTCGATCAGACGACAAACAGCATGACGCTGTACGTCGACCGCGACGCATCGACGACGGCCGACGCCGTACAGGTCTTCACCGACGCGGCCACGGCGTTCGGCACGAGTCTGTTGCCGACGAATATCGGCCGATTGCCGTCGGGGGCGTGGTATTTCGATGGTTTGATCGACAACGTGTTTTTCGCCGACGGCGCGCTCAGCGCGGGACAGATTACCGCATTGCGAGACGGCGGCGCGGCGGCCGTTTCGGCATTGGGCGGCGATCTGCTCGCGTTCTATCCGTTCGAGGACGTCGCGCCGGGCGACACGACGGTCGAATTGCCGGCGCTGGTGATTAACGAATTCGATTCGTCCGAGGCCGCGCTGTTTCGCGTGGAATTGGTCAACTCGGGCGATACGGCTGTAAATCTCGCCGGCATGGTGCTATCGACCAACGAGACCGGCGCGCCCGACTACTCGTTTCCCGCGCAAATGCTCGCCGCAGGCGGTCGGATCGTGGTCGACGAAGTGGCGCTTGGTTTCCGGCCGAACGATGGCGATGCGCTGTTCCTGTTCACGGCCGGCAAGACGTCGGTCGTCGACGCCGGGCACGTCGACAATTCGCCGCGGGCACGCTATCCCGACGTTACGGGGCCTTGGCTCGAGCCGACGACGATGACGCTGGGCGGCGCGAACGTCGTCGACCTCCGCGACGAGATCGCGATCAACGAGATCATGTACCACGGCTATCCGGACCGCGGTACACCGCCCACGCCGGCGGAATACGCGACGACGACGCTGCTCGATTGGAACGCGACGTGGCGCTACAACCAGGTTGGCCAATCGGTCGCCGGCGGCCAGCTTCCGACGAATTGGGCGGCGACTTCGCATCCAGTCGACGGATCGACGTGGCTTTCCGGCAACGGTCTTTTTGCGCTGGAACCCAACGGCACGATCGCAGACATTCGAACGCCGCTCACCCTCGGCGGCGGCCGCACGACGTACTATTTCGAGACGGAGTTCACGGTCCCCACGGACGCTGCGGACGGGTTCGAACTGCAAATCGAACATTACATCGACGACGGCGCACTTTTCTACCTCAACGGCGTCGAAATCGTCGACCGCGTCAACTTGCCGGCCGCCGGAGTGACGAATGCGACCTTCGCTTTGGCTCAGATCGAGGCCGCTGTCGCGACCGTCGTCGTGTCGGCCGACCGCCTGGCCGTAGCGGGCTTTGCCAAGGGGGTGCCGCAGCGGCTGTCGGTCGAAGTGCATCAAGGTGCGGCGGCGAGCAGCGACGTCGTATTCGGCACGCGCGTTCATACGCGCGTACAATCCGCGCCCGGAACGCCCGGCACGCCGTATGCCGAGAGCAACGAGGAGTGGATCGAGCTTTACAACCGTTCGGCGACGACGGTCGATTTGACGGGCTGGTCGCTCCGCGGCGGCGTGGACTACGCATTCGTCGGCGGTACGACGATCCCGGCCGGCGGCTATCTCGTGGTGTCGAACGACGCCGCGGCGCTGGCGGCCAAGTATCCGGCGATTGCGGGCGAGATCGTCGGGATTTTTTCCGGAACGCTGTCGAATTCCGGCGAAACCGTGCGGCTCGAAGACCCGCTGGGCAATCCGGCCGACGAAGTGCGATACTACGATGGCGGGCGGTGGCCCGCCGCGGCCGATGGCGGCGGATCGTCGCTCGAATTGCGCGATCCCGGCGCGGACAACGCGCAACCGGCCGCGTGGGCGGCCAGCGACGAGTCGGCCGGTACGGCGTGGCGGACGTACACCTACCGCGGCATCGCCGTGAACGACGGCATCGGCAACGATGTGTTCCGAGAACTGGTGCTCGGCATGTTGGACGCCGGCGAGCTTTTGTTGGACGACATCAGCGTCGTCGAACGCCCCGGTACGCCGCAGGCGGTTGCCGTCATTCGAAACGGCTCGTTCGAGACGGACGCCCTGGGCAGCGCGGCCAGCAGTTGGCGGATCATCGGCAACCACTCAGGCACGGTCATCGCCGATCCCACCAACGCCGCGAACAAGGTGTTGCGGCTCGTCGCGACCGGGCCCACGGAAGACAAACACAATCACGCCGAAACGACGTTCGCGGCGAATCGGCCGATCGCCGTCGGCGCGGAATACGAGATTTCATTCCGCGCGAAATGGATATCGGGTTCGAACCAACTCAACTCGCGGCTGTATTTCAATTTCTTACAGCAAACGACACTGATCGACGTGTCGCACGATGGCGGCACGCCGGCGGCGCAAAACTCGCGGTTTGCGGCGAATGTCGGGCCGACATACACCGAGTTCTACCACGGTCCGGTCGTGCCCAAGGCGAACGAGGAGGTGACGGAGTCCGTGGCGGCCGCCGACCCGGACGGCGTGGCGTCGATGGCGCTGTTCTACTCGGTCGGCGGCGGCGGGTTTTCGTCGATTGCCATGACGGACGCCGGCGGAGGTCGATATACCGGCAAGATTCCCGGTCAGGCGGCGGCGAGCGTGGTGCAGTTCTATGTGCAAGGCGCCGATGCGCTCGGCGCGGTCTCGACCTATCCGGCCGACGGGGCGAGTTCGCGGGCGCTGTACGTCGTCGAGGACGGTCAGGCCGCCGTCGGACAATTGCACAACCTACGCATCGTCATGACGCCGGCGGATCGCGATTTCCTATACCTGAACACCAACCGCATGAGTAACGCGCACCTCGGCGCGACCGTGATCTACGACGAGCGGGAGGTGTTCTACGACGTCGGCGCGCAGCTAAAAGGCAGCGCCTTTGGCCGCTTCGCCGGTACGGAAACCGGCTTCAGCGTTCGCTTCAACCCCGACGAATTGTTCCGCGGTGTTCACGAAACGATCAGCATCGAACGGGCCGGCAACAAGAAGGAATTGCTCGCCAAACACATGTACGGGCGCGCTGGCGGCGGGCTGGTGAGTTTCTACGACGACGTGATCCGCATCGTCGCGCCACGAGCGAACGAAACCGGCGTCACGCTGCTCTCGATGGCTCGATACAGCGACGTGTTTCTCGATGAGTCCTTCGACAACGGCGGCGAAGGCGCGCTCTACAACATGGAGTTGCTCTACAACCCCAACGGCACGGTCGACGGGAATCCCGAAAGCCTCAAGCTCAACAATCCATACAACCATACCAACGGTACGGTGGTCATTGCCGATCGCGGCGACGACAAAGAGACGTACCGCTGGAACTACCAGATGCGCAACGCCCGCGGCCGCGACGACTATGCACCGCTCATCGAATTGATGCAGGCGTTCAGTCTTGCCGGCTCAGCGCTCGACGCGGCGACGCAACAGATCATGGACGTCGACCAATGGATGCGGACGTGGGCGATGTTCTCGCTCAACGGCAACGACGATCTGTACACCCGCGTCTACGATCACAACTACCGGATGTACGTGCGGCCCGAGGACGGCAAGATCATCGGCATGCCCTGGGATTTGGACCGCGCATTTCAGATCGCGACCAACGCGCCGCTCTGGGGCGACGAAAACCTCCGCAACGTGATCGAGTTGCCAACGAACAAGCGGCTGTTCTACGGCCACTTGTTCGACATTGCGAACACGACGGCGAACGCAGATTATATGACGACGTGGGCGACGCACTTCGCGGCGCTAACCGGCCAGAGCTTTTCTGGAGAATTGGGCTACATCGTCGCCCGCAGCAATTACGTCCTCGGCCAGCTTCCCGGTGAGTTTTCGTTCGACATCGCGACGGCCGATCCACTCGACGTCGGTGCGGCATCGACGGCCACGCTGACCGGACGGGCCTGGATCGACGTCCGCGAGATTCGCGTCGCCGGCAGCGTGTTGCCGCTCGACGTTGCCTGGACCGCCACGCCGCTGGGCACGTCGGCCGCCGGCCCTTGGTCCGACGGCTGGCAAATGACGATTCCCGTCGATTCGTCCACGGGACTTGTCACGCTCGAAGCCTACGACCACCAAGGCAACCTCGTCGGAACGGACACGATCACGGTCGCCAGCACCGCGCCGCGGCCGATCGTCGATCAGCTTCGTATCGTCGAACTGATGTATAACCCGCCGGGCAACGGCGATGGCGAAGAGTTCGTGGAAATCATGAACGTCAGCGCGATGCCGATCGCGAGCCTCGCTGGTGTCCACTTCACCAACGGCCTCGACTTTACGTTCGGCGACGTACCGCTGGCGGCGGGTCAGCGGGCGGTGATCGTGCGCGATCTTTCGGCATTCGAAGCCAGGTATGGATCGGGCATCAACGTCGTCGGCGAGTACACCGGTTCGGCGCTCGACAATTCCGGCGAGCAACTTACGCTCGTCGACTCCGACGGCGCGCTCGTGCAGCAATTTACCTACGACGATACGGGCGAAGGCTGGCATCCGACGACCGACGGCGAAGGCTACTCGCTCGTCATCATCGATCCGACAGCCGCTACGGCCACTTGGGATCTCGGCGGTTCTTGGCAGCCGAGTTTCAACATCGGGGGTTCGCCCGGCGCGGAAGACACGGCCTCGCTCGACGGCGACGTGAATGGGGATCTTCAAGTCGATCTCGTTGACCTGGCGATCGTACAGTCGCACATTGGAACGACGTCGGGCGCAACGCGAGAACTTGGCGATTTGAATGGCGACGGCGCCGTCAATCGCGCGGACGTCGCGATTCTCGCGGCAAATTTCGGACGACATTTGGCCAACGCCGCGGCCCCGGCGGCCGTCGTCGCGCGAGCCGCCGACCTTACCCGCCAGCCGACGTCCGGCCAGCAGAACACACTCCGTGCCGAACGCCGGGTGAGGCGGGCGAATACTACAACTGTTCCGCTCTCGTCTGCGGCGACCGACCAGGTGCTGGCGGAGTCGACCGACGACCTTCGCCTCGCGATCGCCCGGCGCACGCGCGTTGTGGGGCGGCTGCCAAGGTAATTGGCGACGTCCTCGATCCGCACCAGATCGTTTTGTTCGTCCGGGTACGGTGACGGCGGCAACTCGAAAAACCACGACGACGCGGAGACCCTTGCGAATGCGGTTGGCGTGCCCGCGAGCGACCTGAATTCGTCTAGGCCAGTTGCCCGCCGCGGTCGGCTGCCAATTGCGTCAGTTCGATGAAACGGACGGCGTCGCCGTGGCGAATCGTTCCGCCGCGGAGAACGCGGGCGGTGATTCCGCCGTGGCCGCGCATGGCGTTGTATCCGCCCGTGCCGAGGTTTTCCTCCATCCGCGAGCAAGGAGCGCAGGGACCGGTGCCTTCGAGAAGCACATCGCCGATCTCGAAACGGGCCTTCGCCAGCGCCGCGAGGTTGATGCCGGCGACGACGATATTGCGGCGGATCCATTCGGGCGCGACGCGGTTAATGCCCAGCAGCGCGGCGACGACGCCGAGGTGCTCTTGCTGGATCAGCGTGACTTCGCGGTTGGACTTACCACTGCGGGCGTGATGATCGCCATCGAGTCCCGTGCCGACGCGAGCGGCGACTTGCTCGACGGGGTTGAGTTCGGCCCGCGGCGCGGGGCTGAGGCCGATCCACGCGACCCGACCAACTTGAGGCAGGCTCGAACGCAACTCGGCAATCGTATTCATCGCGGCTCCATGTTTCTCATGACGAGACGCTGGCGTCATTCGTCGCTGACGCCAAGCTCGACGCGAATCTTCGCCGGGCGATTGTCTCGTTGCACGGTGACTTCGACGGGGTCGCCCGGCTTGTGGCTTTCGATGAGCGACATGAACTGCGACGCCGACTGGACCGGCTTACCGTCGACGGCCACGATCGTGTCGGCTTGCGAACGGTCGAGGCGTTGCCATTCTTCGATGAACGCGCCGCGCTGGCGGCGCTCGCGGACGATGCGATAGCCGCGGAGGCCCGCCGATGCCGCGGGGCCGTTGGGCGTGACGGCTACGACGACCAGTCCTTGATCGGATTCGAGCACACGGGCGATGCCGACGTCGGGACGAATGACGCGGCCATGTTCGATCAGTTGCGGCAGGATCGTGGCGATCGTGCTGGAACCGATGGCGAATCCGACGCCGGAGCTTTGGCCGGTCTTGCTGGCGATGGCGGTGTTCATACCGATCACGCGGCCGCGGGTGTCGAGCAGCGGTCCGCCGGAATTGCCGGGATTGATCGAGGCGTCGATCTGGATGATCGACTTGATGGTGCGGCGGTTGCGCGAGGGCAGGGAGCGGTTGAGACTGGCGATGATGCCGGCGGTGAGCGTGCGCTCGAGGCCGAACGGGTTGCCGATGGCGAACACGCGCTGGCCGACGCGAAGCTGCGACGAGTCGCCAAACGTGACGGGGAACAAGACGTCCTCAGGCGCGTCGATGCGGATCAGGGCCATGTCGGTCGAAGCGTCGCGGCCGACGACTTCGGCGGTGTAGGCCTTGCCGTCGAACAGCGTGACGCGGATTTCGTCGGCCCCTTCGACGACGTGGTAGTTGGTCAGGACGTGGCCCTGGCGGTCGATGACGAATCCGGAACCAGCGCCTTCGGTCGGCGGGACTTCCAGTAGGAAGAACGGATCGTCATGCTGGGCACGGGTGGTGATGTTCGCCACGCTGTGGTTGGTCCGCTCGTAGACGTCGATGTTGACGCGCTCGTCGGGCATGAGCTCGTCGAGTCGGTTGCCGGGAACGAAGCCAGGGACCGTCGCCGCAGCGCCCGGAGACGCAGCGGGATCGTCCGCACGGTCCGCGGGACGGCGAACGTCGAACTTCGCGGCGGGCGGTGGCTGTTGGGCGAGGGATTGCCTTTCGCCAGGACCATTTTCGATCAACACGGCGGCGGCCGCGCCGACCGCCAGGCACGTTGCACAAAGAATGAGGTTTCGCAGCATGGCGTCACCTTTTGGGGGTTCGGGAATTCAGTACAGTGGCTCGACACTGCAAGTTTAACTATCTTACGAAGTTGGGCGAAGGCGAGTTCGCGTCGCCGATCCGCACGACTCGAACATGGTGAGCGCGATGACGAGACTCAATGCGACCCACACGAGCGAATTTGGCGTCGATCGGCGCACCTTTTTGCGGCGAGCAGCCGGCGGCGCGGCGGCCTGGGGCGTCGGTGGGGCGGCGCTCGATTGGCTGCGGCCCGGCACCGCGATGGCCCAAGAGCCGGGCGAGCGGCCGCAGCGGCCCGACGGCGTAACGGTTCTCAATCCGCGCGGCCGCGTGCCGCTGAGCTTCATCATCGACGACTCGACCTGTTTGGTGAATCTCAACCGTTTCGCGATGCCGCAGTTCGCGGTGGCGACGGGCAATCGCCGCGTTTACAACGACGCGTGGCGAAAGTGGCCGGCGGAGATACCGGACGACTTCGTCCGCAAGTTCGGCAACTGGTGCGGCGAACACGGCGTGAAGGGGAAGTACAGCATCGTGCCGTATCCGGCGTGCGTGGGGCGGCTCGATCGGGTGTTGCCGGGCTGGACCGACGCGGAAGTGAAGGCCAGCATCGAACTGGTCCGCACGCTGATGATGCCGAATTGGGACATTCACCCGGAGATGATCACGCACACGTGGGCGATCGACACCAAGACGGGCCATCCGTATCCGGAGAAGTCGATGGACTTCGCGGAGAATTGGGGATGGTCGGCCGGCAAGTCGGCGGACGAGCTTACGGACTACCTTTCCTACGCGCTTACCATTCTCAAGAACGTCGGCCTGACGTGCGAGGGCGTCACGACGCCGGGTGGATTCGGCAACCGTTCGCTCGAAGCGCTGTCGAAGGCCACGCTAGCTTCGTGCCGCGACGTGTTCAAGACGGAGATTCCGCATTACTTCCGGCACTTGTACGACGAGGGCGAGCGGAGCGTCGCGCCGCGCGTCGAGTACGCCGAAGGTTTGGACGGCGACGATCCGCGGTGCGCAGTGTCGATCATCGGCTGCACCGGCGATTGGACCGGCGGCTGGGATTGTTCCGACCGGGGCGACCTCGACCGCTTCATCACGCCGGACCTCAAGAGCGGCCGGTTGGTCGACGTGATCGAGCGGGGCGAGCCGGCGTGCCTGGTGTGTCACTGGACGGGCATCTACTTCAACGGCGAGGAAGTCGGCTTCAAGATTTTCCAAGAGGTCGTTCGCCGGTTGCACGAGCGGTACGATCACCTGTCGTGGATGAAGCTCAGCGAGATCGCCCGCTATTGGGCGGCCAAGGAATTGACGGCGATTACCCAGCCCAGGGCCGAAAACGCGCTCGATCTGAAAGCCCCGTTTGCATGCCCGGCGTTCACGGTGAAGCTTGCCGCGAACGCGGATGCCCGCCCGGCAGTCGGCAACGGCGACAAGACGTTGTCGCTTAAGGAAGTCGATAAGCCGCTCGCGCTCGAGCCCGGCACGTTCGTTCGCCAGCGCGACGGCATCGTCTGTTGTTTCGACCTGACGAAAGGTGCATCGAAACTAAGTTGGTAGCATCTGCGAGCAAGCGGCAACGCGGTTTCGAGTCTCAGTGTGCCGCGGCGATGACGCAGCTCGCCGACGCCGAGGAAGCAGCGCTCAACGATACGTGCCAACGCCTGTACGTCCCTCGTACTGCGTCGATGCACCTCGCTATTTGCGGCGGCCAGCAGCCGCGTAGAGACTCTCCGGGCGGCGCGGCAAATTCGGTCCAAACGCCGCCAGCCCGAACAACGAGAACGCGACGAAGGCACCTGCGACCGTCAGCGGATGCATTCGCGATATTACGTAGGGCTGTCCGTAGTTCGGTCGCGCCGGCACGGCCAGCGGCGCGATCGGTCGGGCGGCGGTAACTTCTGTGATGATGGACGGCGGCGATTCTAGTCCATCGCGACTGGCGCCGCCGACGGTGAGGGCGCACCCCAACAGACTTCCCAACAGTAGCGCTGCGGCGGCGCGTAGGTTTGCGTTTTCCACATCGACGGGAAAACGCAAGCGTCGGACCGCTGGCACGCCGCCGCGCCGCCGTCGGCAAATTCAATGCGGTCGTGTTGATCGTAACGTCTATGTCGGGGCGAACGGCGCGTTCTGCGTCAGATCGCCCTACCGAGCCGGTTTCGCGTTGTTGCGCTTGCGCATCACGGTCGCCACAGAATCGTTGCACTTTGGCAACGCCGAGCCGACTCTTCGCGCCGCCGCTCATGCCCGCGAGAAGTCCTACGACCGGACCTGCTGCCGTTCCAGACGGCTCAGCGAAGCCTCGCAATCGCCGCCACCGATTCTTCGCCGAACATCGCCCCGCCTTTGGCAGATTGCGAGCGCGTTAATGTTTGCCGCGCCGCAATGCGTGACGTAGGTTTGAATGTGAAGGATCGAGGGCACTGCCACCCGTCCGCGAATCCATCCATCGTACAGACTACTCATTCCACTCGCGTCTCACCTCGGGGGGCGACCGCGCCATGACGAACGTTGAAACCACCCGCACCGTCAACTTGCAAAAACTCCTGGCCGGCGCGCAACTGCCCGCGTTGCCGCAAAGCGCTATCCGGCTGCTCGAACTTTCGCAGAACCCGGACAACGGCCCGGCCGAGTTCGCCGTGCCGATCGAAGTCGATCCGGGCCTGACCGGCCAGGTTCTCAAGTTCGTCAACTCGTCTTATTTCGGCTTCGCCCGCGAGATCGACAACGTCAAGCAGGCGATCGCGCTGGTCGGCATCCGCACGATCAAGAACTTCGCGCTGTGGAGCGCGGTGTTCAGCCTGATGCCGAATCCCAAGTGTGGGCCGTTCGATCTGAAGTCGCTGTGGCAAGATTCGGTGCGCCGCGGTCTTTTCTCGCGGGCCTTGGGTAAAGCGATGGGGATGCGCGAGGCCGAAGATTTATTTGCCGGCGCGCTGCTGCAAGACATGGCCGTGCCCCTGTTGGCGAAAGAACTGGCTGGCGATTACCTGAAGCTGCTCGAAGAGCGCAACGAAACCAAGACGCGGCTCTCGCAACTCGAGCGCGACCGCTTCGGCTGGACCCACGGTGAAGCGGCGGCCCAACTTTGCCGCACGTGGAATCTGCCGGATGCGTTCGTCAATCTGATCGAACACCACAGCGACCTCGACTCGCTCAACGAGAACGGAGGCACGCCGTCGCAAAAGGCGGTGGCCGTATCGGCGTTTCTGCCGGCGGCGGCCGATGGCGAATGGCACGAGTTTGCCCAGTTCGAGGCGGCCTACGCCCAACTCGTCGATCCGGCCAAGACGCCGGTCACCAAGCTGCTCGAAGAAACCGACGCACAGTTTACGGAGTTTGCGCCGGTGCTGAAGCTGGCCGTTCCTACGCGGTCGCTCGTCGATTTGATTCAAGAGGCAACGACCCAAGTGGCCTCGGCCGCGCCCACAGCGTAATCGCCCGCGCGGCCAAACGGGCCGCGCTATTCGGAGCAATGATGCGAACGAAGCCGGCCCGATTGGGGGTCGGCTTCGTTTTTTTTGTTGGGTTGTGGAGTTGTCGGATGGAGTTCTTGGATGCGGAGGCCACTCCGCGGAGGTAGATGGGCAGGATCTGCCGCAGTAGAGTTTGCGCTTGCGGTGTTTCTGGATATTTTTGGACCTTTGATTTTACAATTCGTCGCATCCTCGAGCGCCGTGCCCTTGTCCGCTGGGCCTCGTTTGCGACAATGCATTTGGGAACGGGAAATCGGTTGTGTACAATGCAAGAGTGCGGCCCACGGCGCGTATCGATCGCGCGATAACGAAGGGCCGCCGCCAAGCGACAACGACGCTTTTTGCGTCGAGCCTGAACGCCATGGCCCATACCGATCGAATCCGACGCCAGCAGATCCGGCAGCTCGTCCGCGAAGCCGAGGGCTACCTGGATTTGATCTCCGCGTTGGCGGATCGATGGCCGTTGAGGTCCGAAGTTCGCGACTGCGTGGCCGAGAGGGCGCTCGCCACCTTGGCTCGCTTGCCGGAGTCGATGGCCGACCGCGCTACGGTGCTGCTGCTCCGCGGTCAGGCATTTCGCGCGATGGAACGCTACGCCGACGCGGTTTCCGAACTCGAAGAAGCGGCGGTTCTCGATAAAGACAACCTTTCGACCCATCTGGCGCTCGGTTGGTGCTACAAGCGCCTCGGTCGCGTCGACCTGGCCATCGAATCGCTGCAAAACGGTCAGTCGGTCGAGCCGGACGAGGCGATCGTCTATTACAATCTCGCCTGCTACTGGTCGCTCGCCAAGAACAAAGAGCAGGCGCTCGACAATCTCTCGCGGGCGCTGGCGATCGATGCGAATTATCGCGATCTGATCGACGGCGAAAGCGATTTCGACAACCTCCGCGGCGACCCGGAGTTTCAAGCGCTGACCGCCGTGATCGTCTAGGCGAGGGCGAACTTTTGGGCGGGGCGGTCTGCGTCCCACGATCTGGCGGTCGTTGCGGTCCCGACGCGGCGAATTGGCGCTCGACGACCCAAAGTCGGCAACGAGTTCGTCAATACCGGTACTTTCCGCAGCGTCCCGCGCATGGCGCTTGAAGCTGTGAGTGCTGTGAGCGATCTGCTTCGTGGCGAAACCTATCCCTGTCTGCGGGTCGCGCCCTGACGCGCCGTTCGCGCGGGCGGCGGTCGAAAAAAAACATCGCGGCAGGCCCGATTGCAGAAATGCCGAGTCTGGCCGCTGCCGATGTTTGTAGGTGTCGCGTGAGAACGGATTCGCCGATGCGGAAATGGATTTCCCGCTCGTGGCATCCCCGGTCGTCGGCTTCGCGGCCGATTCGACGCATCGCATATCGTCCCCGCGGGCGGTGTGGCGAAGCACGGATGATGTGTCCTTTGCCCGAACAGGAGGTCCAGTCGATGAAATTGTCATGGATTCACGCATTGGCGACGACACTTGGCGCGGTGGCGCTGGTGTCGGTCGCGTCGGCCCAGCAAGCGACGGTTTATTCGCCGTCGCTCGTGCCGGTGCCGAAAACGGGGCCGCAGTTGACCGGCTACCCGTCGTATCCGTCCACCGGCGCTCGCGTGTGGTCGAGCTATCCGAATGAAGCGACGGCGATCGAGAATACGTCGGACTCGAATGCGGCTTCGTCGAGCGTCATGTCGACCAATGGCGGTCAAGCCGGCGATTGTGGCTGCGACGACGGCTGCGGCGGCAGTTGGTTCAGCAAGTTCCGCAGTCGTTGCGGCAACGGCTGCGGTTGGTACGCCGGCGTCGGCGGCATCGTCATGTCGCGCGATCGCGGCAACGGCATCATCACCACCAACGACGGCACGCCGTTCGTCCCGGTGATCAATTCGCGCGATGTGATGCGCGATTGGCAGGGCGGCTGGGAAGTCACTCTCGGCAAGTTCATCAACCCGAACACCGCCGTGGAAGTGAACTACTGGCACACCGGCTTGTTCCACGAGAGCGACACGCAGATCGCCACGGCGCAAGGTTCCGGCAATCTCGACACCCCGCTCAACTTTGGAACGCTCAACGACGGCGTGAATAACGTTCAAGACTTGTACGCCACGGCCGCCGGCGCCCACATGGTCGGCCGGGCGAACGAGTTCATGAACCTCGAGATCAACCTGATCCGCCATAGCTGCTGCTGCGATCGGCCGATGACGGGCTCTTGCGGCAGCGATTGTGGAAGTTCGTGCGGCGACTGCGGAAGCTGCTGTCGTCCGATGTGCTTCAGTTGGTTCGCCGGCGTCCGCTTGTTCCGCTTCTACGAGAACATGCTGTTCGCCACCAGCGACGACAACACCGACTTCGTGTTCGATGCCAACGAAGCGTACTACGACGTGCGCGTTCACAATAACCTGATCGGCGGCCAGATCGGCGGTCGCGTCGATTACTACATGCTTGGCGGCAAGGTCGGGCTGTGGTTCGCGCCGCGGTTGGGCATCTACGGCAACCACATTTCGCACGAGTCCTTTCTGCGGACCGGCAACGGCGAACTGTTCGACATCCACTCGTACAAGAACGACGTGGCGTTCATGGGCCAGCTCGACGTCGGCGGAGACTACTACATCACCGACAACCTCAAGTTGTACGGCGGCTATCGCCTGGTCGGTGTCGCGGGTGTTGCTCTGAGCGACGAGCAGATTCCGCAGAATATTCAAGACTCGGCGGCCATCGCCGACGTCGATTCCAACGGCAGTCTGTTGTTGCACGGAGCGTTCATGGGCCTCGAATACCGCTTCTAACTTCGCATGGGGAGAAACATAGACGGGAGAGAGTGTCCGCAGAACTGTCACACTTGATTCGGCATCTACCGAACCGACATCCTGATTTCGATTGCGAACCGCCGCGGACGCGCAAGCCCCGCGGCGGTTCGCTTTTTTGAGCGAATCGACTCAAATCTCAATGCGCCGGACGCGTCAATCACGTGGTCGCCATCGCATCCAAACCTTTCGACGGGACAGGATTCACGCCGTGCAGTAGTATGTAAAATCGCCGAGGCAGTATTCACGCGACGGCGATCGCAATGGCCATATCGCCAACTGCGAAACATCGACGATGCGTCATTGACGGCGAATCGTACCCAACATCGACACGAGGTCCGCCCGACGACACCGCGATGGAAGCCAAATACCAACAACTGCTGACCTCGCTTCGCACGGCCTTCCCGCAGCCGGTGTCCGATCCGGTTCACGATAGCTACGTCGTGTTCTCGATCCTCCGCGCGCTCGATCAGGTCGACGCGATGAAGTCTCAGGCGCCGATCCTCGGGCATCCGCAGTCGCCGGACTACGCGGCGGCAGCGGCCAGCCGGCTGGAGATGAACAGCCGTCCGCTGGAGGAAGTCGTCCGCGAGTTGGTCCGCTATCTCGAAGGCATGTTCATTTGGGGCCATCCGCGGAGCCAGCTCAACGTGATTCCGGTGCCCAGCGTGGCCAGCGTGATCGGCGTGTTGCTGCCGGCGCTGTTCAATCCGAACATGTGCAGCGACGAGAGCGCCCTGAAATTTTCCGAGGCCGAGGCCCGCGTGATCGCGATGGCGGCCGACCTCGTTGGCTACGATCCGGCCGAGGCGGGCGGCGTGTTCACGTTCGGCGGCACGGGGACGCTGCTCTACGGCGTGAAGATCGGCCTGGAAAAGGCTTGCCCCGGCGCACTGCAAACCGGCCTGTGCGGCGACGCGGTCGTGCTGGCTTCGACGAGCGGTCATTATGCCAATTACACCGTCGCGGCGTGGCTCGGTCTGGGACAAGACCGCGTGATCTCCGTGCCGGCCGACGACGCCAACGCGATGGACCTCGCCGCGCTGGAAGCCAAGGCGCGCGAAGCGCTGGGCGCCGGCCGCAAGATCGCCGCCATCGTGGCCACGATGGGTTCGACCGACGCCTTTGGCATCGACGATCTCGCCGCGATCTGCGAACTCCGCGATCGGCTGGTCGACGACTTCGAACTGCCGTATCGCATTCACGTTCATGCCGACGCCGTGATCGGATGGGCGTGGTCGGTTTTCAACGACTACGACTACGCCGCCAACGAACTGGAATTTCGCGGCCGCACGGTGCGGGCGCTTGCCGCCGCGCAACATCTGATTTGCCACTTGGGTCTGGCCGATTCGATCGGCATCGATTTTCATAAGACCGGCTACGTGCCCTATATTTCGTCGCTGGTGTTGTTTCGCCGCCGCGAGGATTTGAATCTGATCACCCGGCGGCGCGACACGATGCCGTATCTGTTCCAGTCGGGCGAGCATCACCCCGGCATGTTCACGCTGGAAACGAGCCGCAGCGCGACCGGCCCGATGTCGGCGCTGGCCAGCCTGCTGCTGCTGGGCCGCGAGGGCTTGCGCGTGTTGCTGGGGCACGCGGTGGAAATGTCGGAAGTCCTCCGCGAGATGATCGAGGCCCAGCCGCGGCTAAGCGTGATGAACCGCGACAACGTCGGACCGGTGACGCTGTTCCGCGTCTATCCCAAGGACGTCGACACGTTCAAGGTCAAGCAGCGCGAGCAGCACGACAAGAGTTATCGCGATCGGCTGCTGGCCCACAACGAGTTGAATCGGCAAATCTACGAGCGGGTCCACGCCGAAGCGCTGGCCGGGTCGGGCGTGGCGATTTCGCTGACCGATTGCTACCGCCGCACGGACTATGGCGATCCGATCAACGCGCTAAAGTCGTACGTGCTGTCGCCGTTTGCGGACGAAGGGCGGATGCAGTCGGTGTTGACGCACGTGCTGGCGGCGGCGGGAAGCGGCGGTTAGCTGCGAGCATTGCGACCGTCGAGGAGGCTGTCGGCGCCAACCCGCGCGAGCGCGGCATCATTCTTCATTGGTCGCGATATACGTAGACCAAACCGAGCGTGGTCGCTGCGATTGCTCCGCCGGCGATTCCCACGGAGATCCACTCGGTGCCTTGCACGCCGTGCCCGCTGTACGTCACGTAGCTGAAAATGGCGAACAGGGCCGCGCCGCCGGCGAAGATTAGCGTTTGGACGATGTTCATGGATCAGGGGTCGGGGATCAGGGGTCGGGGGACAGGGGCCGCTGCGCGGCGGTTGACGCTTTCGTCCGTGGGCTATCCGCTTTTGGCGACTTTCTTGGCGGTCGATTTTGTCGTGCCTTGTTCCAAGCAGCGGCCGATGCAGCGCACGGCCTGGCGGAGGCGGTTTTCGTTTTCCACCAGGGCCAGCCGCAGGTAGCCTTCGCCGGCGTCGCCGAAACCGGCGCCGGGGCTGACCGCGACGTTGCCTTCTTCCAGCAGCTTCGTGGCGAAGTCCAGCGAACTCATCTTGCTGGCCCACGGCTCCGGGATTTTCGCCCACACGAACATCGAGGCCCGCGGGGGCGTGAGATTCCAGCCCAGGCGGTTCAGCCCGTCGATGAGCACGTCGCGGCGGCCTTGGTAAATGTGGGCTTGCGATTCGACCTGTGCGTCGGTATGCCGCAGGGCAACGATGGCGGCGATCTGGATCGGCGTGAACATACCGTAGTCGTAATAGCCTTTGATCGTGGCGAGTGCCCGCACCATTTCAGCGTTGCCGACGCAAAAGCCGACCCGCCAGCCGGCCATGTTGTAGCCTTTGCTCATGGTCGTGAACTCGACGCCGACGTCCTTCGCGCCGGGCGCCGCCAGAAAGCTCGGCGTCTTGTAGCCGTCGAACGTTACGTCGGCGTAGGCCAGGTCGCTGATGACCATGAAGCCGTATTTCTTGGCGAGCTTGACCACGTCGACGTAAAACTCTGGCTCGATCGTGACCGTTGTCGGGTTGTGCGGGTAGTTGAGGATCACCAACTTCGGCTTTGGCCAGAGATGCTGGCACGTATATGCGATGTTCGACAGGTACCGCTCGCTGTCCATTACGTCGAGCGTCACGGCGTTGGCCGAGGCGAGGTACACGCCGTAAAGATGCGCGGGATACGACGGGGCGGGCACGATCGCCGTGTCCCCTGGGCCGAGCAGAGCCAGGCACATGTGGCTGAAGCCTTCCTTCGAGCCGAGCGTGACGATCGTCTCGCGCTCGGGATCGAGCCGGACGCCCCACTGCTTGAGATACTTCGCGGCCACCTCGCGGCGGAGGCTCATCAAGCCGGGCGCGGGAGCGTAGCCGTGGTTCTTCGGATCGGCGGCGGCTTCGGAGAGCTTTTCGATCACCACGTCGGCCGGGGCGTCGGATGGGTTGCCCATGCCGAGGTCGATCACATCGACGCCGGCTCGGCGTTTTTCGTACTTGACCTGATTGATCCGGGCGAACAGATACGCCGGCAGCCGCTTGACCCGGTCGGACACGTTGATCTTGAACGGGCGCGCGGCCTCGTGCGGTTCGGCGCTGTCTTCGACGGGGCTGTCATGATCGTTGCTCATGGAGGCTATCGACACGGCGGCGCGGGGTGCAGGTTCGCTTCCTTCAAAGATACCACGCCGGGCAAGCGCAAGAAAAGGAGAGCACGGCCGAGTGGTGTCATCCGACCGTCCGAACGGTCGGTTCCGGTTCACCGACGACGGCGAAATCGCGCGAACCCCGCCGCCAGCAGCGCCGTCGCGGCGATCGCGGCGGAGGATGGCTCCGGCAATACCGCGTATCGGGCGATCAACTGGGCATTGAAGCTCAAATCGAGGTCCGTCGCCGAAAACTGATGCACTTCGACGGCCAAGACATTGCCGCTGGACCTCAGCAAGCTGACCTGAACCGCGACGTAAACGAAAAAGTCTTCCTCAGGGTCGTTCACGGCGGCCAGGCGATTGGCGAAATGATTGTACGCGGCGTCGGGCAACAAGCTCGCATCGCGGTAGATTTCGACGCCGTTGAGATAAACGGCCGCGCCGTCGTCGCGCTGCAAACCCAGCGTCAGTTCCTCGATGCGGTGTGGATTCGACACGGAAAACTCGTGGCGAAAGTACTTCGTGGCGTCGTTGAGCGTGACGCACGTAAGGGACGGCCCGCAGCGGATCGTCGTCCGCTCGTCGACGTCGCCGTATCCCAATTCCGCTGGTCCGGCGGACCAGGTGCTATCGTCGAACGTTCTCTCCCGCCACGCGACGCCCTGATTCAGGCCGTCGTCGCGATACTTCCACACGGAGTTCACCTGAATGAGGGCGGCAATCTGCGGCGACGATTCGTAGCGGAAAAACTCGCGGCTCTCGCCGACCACGAACATCGTCTTGCGATCGGGCGTGAACGCGACGCCTTCGATCTGCGTGCCGGTTAGGTCGCGATATCCCAGCACTTCGCCGGCGAGCGTCACCTCGATGACCCGCCGTGATTCCTGGCTGAGGATAAATAAGTTCCGAGTCGTCGGATCGAAATGCACGTCGGCCACGTCGGTGCCGAGGCCCGTCAACGGCCACTGAGACGATCCGTGCGCCACCGACGGATTGAACAGCACGCTGGCCAATCCGCTGCGCTCGACGGCGAATACGTTGATTCCGTAGTCGCCTGGCGTTTCGGCTGCCTTTTCCTTGACGACGTAAAATCGGTCGAGCAGCGGATCGTAGGCCAGGCCTTCCAGGCCGGTGTTGCCGCCGGTCGGATTGAGCGAGCCTTTGCTGGGATCGCTCGGATCGAGGTCGGGCCGAATCACGCTCGATAGCGGCAGCAACGCCTTGTTGATCGACGTCGTTGTCGGCCCAATCGTCAGCACATTGATGTGTGTTGTTTTCTCTTCCAAAAAGCCGAACTGATCGCCGCCCATCCAGACGATTCCTTCGGCGTCGTCGAATCCCGTCGTCGTAATCGTGCGGCGATAGAGACCGTTGAGATCGAACTCGTAGATGTGCGATACTCCGTTATCGACCACGAACAGGCTATCGGTCAGCGGGCTGTACGTCACGCCGGAAAAGTTTCCGGTGGCGGGCGGATTGGCGATCGTCATCCGCGGCCGGGAGTTGATCAAGTAGAACGGGTCCGCGAGCGTCGACCCGACGACCGTCGATTGTCCGGCGGCCGGCGAGACATGCACGGTCGAGACGGCGGCCAGCGCGAGCAGCATCAACGTCCCTCCGGCATCGCGAAGGGCGGCGCGGACGGAGGCGAGTTGTCGCCAGATTCCAATTCCGCATCGACTCGACAGGTGGTGCATCATTGCGTCCAACGTCTTCATAGGGTGGAAAAATCAAGCTGTGTCGCGACCGCTTACGGCTTCGCTCGTCAGGACGTTCTTGTTCAGGTGAATTGCACGCTGTCCTCCACCCAAGGAAAGGCGTGGCCCGCGTCGGCGGCCGGCAAGAACAAGGGCCGCGGCCGAAAACGCGGCGGTGACGGCCAAGCCGATTCCCGTCGGCTCCGGCACGGCGAGCATCGACATCGATATCTGCAAATCCAGCCCCAGGTCCGAACTGGTGTTGCCCTGGTTGTGCAGCGACACGGCGAGAAAATTCGTACCCGACCGCAGCGCCGCTGGGTCGAGCAGAATCGTGAACGTGCTCACTTCGGTGTTCACGCCGTTGATTTCGGTGCCAAGCGCTAGTGTGCGATAGGCGTCGGCGGCGGTTGCGGAGACGTTGTGCCGCGCGACGAGTTGCCCGTTGAGATAGATGAACGCCCCGTCGTCGGCGAGCAGGTCGATGCTGAGCGTCCTCACGAGCGCCGCGTTGTCGACCTCGAATGTCGTGGTGAAATAAGCCGAATAGCGGCTTCCCGACGCCGGCGTGCCGATGTCCGTGGCCAGCGCCTTGAGGTCGATCACTCCGTAGCCCAACGGCGATGGCCGCGGAACGGAAAACGCCGGACCGTTGTACGAACCATCGTCCTTGAACCACGTTGTATTGAAATCCGCGTCCGTCGTGGCCGGATCGACGTTCGTCGTCGGATGCAAAAACCGCCACGAGCCGCCGAATGCCACTGGCGTGGAAAACGCCAACTCGCTAGGCGCCACGACATCGTTGAACGTTAGCGAATCGATGCCGTCGAAATCGCCGGACGGCGTGAACACGACGCGGTGAAACGGCTTTCCGGTGAGCCGCACGCGTGGTGCATTCATGCCGGTGACGAGCGCAACCTGCGTTCCGCTGATGTCGAAACCTTGCACGGTCCACGGGCCGAGATGGTCGCCGTCGGCGATCGAGAACGAAACGTCGTCCGTCACCGCGAACGTGTTGTCCGTCGGCGAGATAAATCGCATCGTGATGTTTGCATCGGCGTTGCCGCCGACCGCGGTCTGGCTGCCGTAGAGCCAATCCGGCGCGGTGTTGGCGAACGTCGACGGCCCGAACACGAACAACCCCGCGCCGCTGGTGCCAAGCAGCAGTCCGTTGGCTCGGTAGCGGCCGGCAGCGACCGAGCGTACGCCACTGCCGCCGAGGTCGTCGAAGTTGATCTGCTGGGTCTGCGAGCGCGCAGTATCGCCCCACGCGCAAGCGCATAACGCAAACGAAACGAATGAAACCCACCGCCAGAACTCGTGCATGTTTTGCCTCGTGACGAAACGACTACAATCCGTGTCAACTCACGCGATTGGTTTCATCACTGGCAAAAACGGCGGCTAAAGATAAAGGCCCGGCCCGCGCCCGAAACACTCGGACGAATTGCCACCTCATCGGGCGGCGGCGAGACCCTCACGCAATTCTAATAGTCTAAATCCGCGCGCTGCGGAAAGCAAGTCCCCCGTAGCACATAAGCCCGATCGGCCGATCAGTACCTGGGCGTTCCCGCTGCGATTTCGTCACCAATGGCGGGCTCGGATGACTTGCGGCCGGCTCCGCGGACCGCGCCGTTTTTGCGGCAAAGGCGTCGCGGACCGGGGTTTCGGCGTGGGTAAGTCGCTATAATTCCGAGCGAGGTTGGCGAAGCGACAACGACAATTGGTAGTTGCAGATCGGCCGCCGGGCTGGGCATGATGTTTCGGGCGGCGCGACCGTCTGTGTGCCTTGGAAGCAAAGCGTCCCTTGGGAACAACGACTATGAATTCCGTCTGTACGCGCCGCGATGCTCTGGGCGCGGCCGCCGCTGTCGCGGTTGCGTCGGTGTTTGCGGATGCCGCGAAATGCTTGGGGCGTGAGAAGCCGGCAAACGATTCGTCGGCGACCGATGCGCGGCCGGAATCGCAGACGGATGCACGGTCCGACGCTACCGACGTGAAGTCCGGCTACATCGACGCCCACGTGCATGTCTGGACCGACGATACCGAGAAGTATCCGCTCGCCAAGGGCTTCGCGAAGGACGACATGAAGCCGGCAACGTTTACGCCGGAGGAACTGCTGGCCCATGCGCGGCCGCTCGGCGTGGGGCGGATCGTGCTGATACAGATGAGCTACTACGGCTTCGACAACCGCTACATGCTCGACGCCATGCAGGCTCATCCCGGTGTTTTCTCCGGCGTGGCGGTGATCGACCCCGAGGATCGCCCGGCGGCGACGATGCGGGCATTACAGAAGCAGGGCGTGCGCGGGTTTCGTATCGTGTCGGACGGCAAAGACGCGGCGAAGTGGCTGGACGGCGAGGCGATGGCCGCGATGTGGCGGACGGGCGCGGAAGAAAAGCTGGCGATTTGCCATTTGATCAACCCCGACGCGCTGCCGAGCGTCGATCGGATGTGTGGGCGGTTTCCCGACACGCCGGTGGTGATCGATCACTTTGCCCGCGTTGGCATGAAGGGGAAGATCGAAGAAAAGAATCTTGCGAACCTGTGTCGGTTGGCGAGGCACAAGAACACGGCGGTGAAGATTTCGGCGTTCTACGCGCTGGGGAAGAAGAAGTCGCCCTACGATGACCTGGCGGCGATGACGCGGCGGCTTTTCGATGCCTTCGGGCCGAAGCGACTGATGTGGGCGACCGATTGTCCGTTTCAGGTGCAAGACGGTCACACGTATGCCGACTCGCTGGCGTTCGTGAAGGATCGGCTCGATTTTCTCTCGGCCGAAGATAAGACGTGGCTGCTGCGGAAAACGGCCGAACGGGTGTTCTTTTCGTGAGTCGTTCGATTGACGCGGCGGAGCGAGAAATGAACCGCACAGGCGCAGAGACGCAGAGGATTCGGCACTCCACGCCACGTGCGGCGATCTTTGCGTCTCTGCGCCTGTGCGGTTCATTTCCGAAGAATTGTATTGCGAAAGAAAAACGAATCGCGCGGTTTGCCGTCGGAGCGGCGCCGGTTGCCGTGGCTGTGGCAGCGTGGTTCTGGTGCAGTTGCGGATACGCGGACGGGCGGTTGCTGTTGGCAGACGGCACGACGGTCGAGGCGCGGCTGGCCGATGGCGCGGCGGATGGGAAGTTGGCGTTCGACGCCGCCGGCAAGCGAACGACGCCGGACACCAAGGAGATTGTCCGTTGGGGCGGTTTTGTCGCGACGGGACGAGCGACGATGGCGTTGCTCGATGGCGGCGATGTGGCCGTCTACTCGCGCGGCAAACTCGACGGCGATGCGCTGCAATTGACATCGGAGGTTTGTGGCAGCGTTCGCGTGCCGATAGAAGCCGTCCGCGGACTCGTCGTGCAGCCGCCTGCGACGGCGGCCGACGGCGATCGGCTGATCGACGAATTGGCGAAATGGACGCAAGACGCGCGGTCGCACGGCGCCGGCGGCATCGACCGAGTTACTTTGGACAACGGCGATGCCGTCGAAGGGAAGGTTACCGCGCTCGGTGACGCCGAGTTGACCGTCGAAACCGACGCCGGGGCGATCACTCTGGCCGTCGAGCGGGTCAGGGCGGTTGCTTTTGGCCGCCGCGGCAGGCACGCGACGGCGCAAAGCGGTTTGCGGTTCGTCATCGGCGCGACCGACGGCAGCCGCATCACGGCGACAACGGCGTCGCTTTCGCAAGCAGGCTTGGAAGCCGCAACGACTTGGGGCGCGAAGTTGACCATCGCGCGACCGCACGTGGCGGCATTTCAAACGCTCGGCGGGCGAGCAACGTATCTCTCCGACCTGACCGCCAGCGGGTACAAGCACGTGCCGTATCTGGCAACGGCCTGGCCACTGGCCATCGATCGCAATGTGGCCGGCGGACCACTGCGTGCCGTTGGGGGCGAGCGTCTCAAGGGCCTCGGCATGCATAGCGCCGCCAGTGCGACGTACACACTCGACAAGCCGTATCGGCGCTTCGAGGCGGAACTCGCGATCGACGACAGCGTCTTCGACGATGCTGCCGGAGGCACTGCTGGAGAGGCGTCCGGCCGTCGATCGCCGCGCGGCAGCGTTGTGTTCCGCGTCTACACGGACGGCGGCGACGGCGTATGGAAGCTCCGCCACACGAGCAAAACAATTCGCGGCGGCGACGAGCCAACGCCAATTGCCATCGACCTCGCCGGCGCAAAGCGGCTCAGCCTGATCGTCGATTTCGCCGACCGCGCCGACGAGCACGACCGCGCCGATTGGCTCGACGCGCGGCTGGTGGAATAGCTAGCGGCACTGCTACGAATTCAACAACGAATTCAACCGGTGGCTGATCTGGACCGGCACCGACGACGCGATTTGGGATCGCTTGCGGCTGGTGCCGTTCTTGATTCGCATCCCGGAAGACGAACGCCGGCCGACGGAGACCATGCTGGCGGAATTCGCGGCCGAACTGCCGGGCATTCTCAACTGGGCGATTCGCGGCTGCTTGGAATGGCAGCGCAGCGGTATGGGCGAGCCGCCGGAAGTGCGCATGGCCACGGCCGACTACCGCGACGACATGGACGTGCTGGGCGTATTCCTGTCGGATTGCTGCGTGCTGCGCCGCGACGCGCGGGTTTCGAGCCGCGACCTGTACGACGAATACAATCGGTGGGCCACGGACGCCGGCGAACGCCCGTTGACGCATCGCCGATTCTCACTGTGGATGGAGCATCGCGGCGCGCAAGCGAACTTCCGCAAGCAGCACACCCGCGAAAGCAAGGTGTGGCAGGGGCTGAGTTTGGCGTTTGCGATGGCGACGCAGCCACCCAGTGGGTGGGACACGGAGTGTGACGCTTCTGGTTTTCAAAGCGTCACAAGCGTCACCGAATCATCAATTTGAACCCGACGTAATCCGTCACATCCGTCACGGCGGTCGGTCGGGCTCGGTTTTTTGACGGATGTGGCGCTTTGAAGCGGTAGCTGTCCATTCTCTGAAACCGGCGCTGCGTGATTTGGCCGTACTGGTTATCTAATGAGGCATGGACGTTGAGCAATTCAGGGACGACATTCGTTGCGGGCGGATCGATGTGGATCGGCTGGTCGAACTGGTCGCGAGGCTCAACGAGCGGTTGCAGCGGGCCAACGAGCGGATCGCGGAGTTGGAGCGGAAGCTGGCCGCGCGGGCGACCGAGAAAGTTGCGGAGCCGTTCTCGCTGGCGGCCGAGGGAAAGCGGCAGCGTGCTCGCGGTCGGCAGGAGCACAAGCGAAATCGGCCGTTGCGACGCGGCCGGATCAGCACGGCCGACAAACTCGCG
>JBBDYI010000291.1:0-13825 GCA_040901705.1 Pirellulales bacterium
TCCATCGACGCCGGCGGCGCGGCGCGCTTCCAGAACGTGTACATGCTGCGGCGATACAGGTTTTCGCCGGAATCGCGGCGATAGTCGCGAGTGTTGCTGCCGATCATCGCCACGGCTTCCCAGACGCCGTCGGGCTGGTACGGCTTGACGCTCGGTCCGCCGAGCTTCGGGACCAACAGGCCGCTGCTCGCCAGCGCGTAGTCGCGAACCATCTCGGCGTCCATGCGGAACCGCGGACCGCGGGAGAGCAAGCGGTTGTCGCGGTCCCTTTCCAGTTTTTCCGGCGTGGCGACGGCCGACTGCCGGTAGGCCGACGACATGACGATCAACTTGAAAAACTCTTTGACGTCCCAGCCCGACTCACGGAATTCGACCGCCATCCAATCCAGCAGGGCTTGATTCGACGGCAATTCGCCGGCGACGCCGAAATCGCCCGCCGTGCGGACGAGGCCTTCGCCGAAGATTTCCTGCCAGTAACGGTTGACCGCGACGCGGGCGGTGAGCGGTTGATCCGGACGCAGCACCCACTTCGCAAGACCCAACCGGTTGCGCGGCAGATCGTCCGGCCACGCTGGCAGGGCGACGGGCGTGGTCGGCTTGACCAGATCGCGGCGTTTGTCGTAGTCGCCGCGGAACAGGATGTAGGCTTGCGCCGCCGCGTCGCTTTCGTTCATGACGTAGGCGACCGTAGCGCGGGCTTCGATCTGCGCCTTTTCTTGCTCGATGGCCGCGGCGGCCGCCGCCGCTTCCTTGAACGGAGCGTCGTAGTTTTGCAGCCACCACGAGTAGAGATCGTTCTGCTCGGCTTCGCTGCGCTGGTCGACCGGTTTGGCGAGAATGCCGGCGAAGCGGGCAAGCTTGGCAAGCGATTGCGCTTCGCCCGGCGTGATGGCGCGTTTGTACACGCGCAGGTCTTGCAGCGTGAGATTGCTTAGTGGGCTTTCCGTGTGGCGCTGGCCAATCTTAAACGGGACATCGGTCCGCGTCGTGTTTTGCAGCTTGTCGCTCTCGACGAGCGTCTCTTGCGGCTCGCCGTTGTAATAGATTTTTACGCCGGCGGCCTTGCCGGTGCCGTCGTAGGTCACGGTGACGTGAGTCCACTGATCGCCGGGCACCTGGTTTTTGCCGACCACTTTGAGTGCGTCCTGCGGCCAGGCGTTGATGATATGCGTGCCGACGCGGCGGGCTTGAACCCAAAAGTCCCAGCCGCGGTAGGCCTGCGTGTTGTCCATCCGCGAGGCGATCGCGCCGGCGGAATCGTTGGCCGGCAGTTTGACCCACGCCGCGATGCTGAACGCCTGATCCTTGTCAAAATCGCCGACGTCGGAGAATTCGGCGGCCGTGCCTTGGGTGCGGAGCGCTTTGTCCGACGTCGGGCCGCTGTGCCAGCTCGTCGATTCGGCGAGAGGGACGTCGCGCGGCGCGCCATCGACCACTACCTTCGCCGAACGCCCGTCGCCTTCGCTCAGCGCGGCGTGAAAGTGCAGACTGTCCGTGGGCACGCTACGGGCGAGATTCTCGCCGCCGGCCGCGGTTTGCCAGCCGTCGAAGTCGCCGCGGGCCGCGCCGCGCCGATCCTCGACCTTTTGTTTGGCCGCCGCAATCTCGCCGTCGATCGACGCGGTGCGCTCGCGGTCGGTCGGCATCGGCACCTTCATCACCGGCGGTGTGTCCTTGATGTTGCCGTCCATCGCCCCCTGGGTCGTGTTGTTGAAGAACGCCGACAGTTCGTAAAACTCTTTCTGGCTTACGCTATCGAATTTGTGGTCGTGGCATACGCAGCAGCCGACGGTCGTGCCGAGCCAAATCTGGCCGAACGTTTCGGTTCGATCGCGGGCGTAGAGGACGAGATACTCCTCGGCGATCGCGCCGCCTTCGTTGGTCGTGATATTGCAGCGATTGAAGCCCGAGGCGATTTTTTGGTCGAGCGTCGCATTAGGCAGTAAATCGCCGGCAAGCTGCTCGACGGTGAACTCATCGAACGGCATGTTCTTGTTGAAGGCGTTGATGACCCAATCGCGATAAACCCAGATTTCGCGGAAGTTGTCGAAATGGATGCCATGCGTGTCGGCGTAGCGGGCGGCGTCGAGCCAGTAGCGGCCGCGGTGCTCGCCCCAGTGCGGCGAACGGAGGAATTCGTCGACCAGCTTTTCGTAGGCGTCCATCGACGTGTCGGCCACGAACCGCTCGACGACTTCCGGCGACGGCGGCAGGCCGGTGAGATCGAGGCTCAGCCGCCGAGCCAGCGTGCGGCGATCGGCCTCGGGGGCGGGCGTCAATCCCTTGGCTTCCAGCGCGGCGAGGATGAAGCTGTCGATCGGCGTGCGAACCCAATCGGCGTTCTTCACGTCGGGCGGAGTCGCTCGCCGGGGTGGAATCAGCGACCAGTGCGGCTCGTATTCCGCGCCGGCGGCGATCCACCGCCGCAACATCTCCTTTTGCTCTTTCGTCACTTTTTTATGCGTCGCCGGCGGCGGCATCTGTTCGTCGGGATCGTCGGACAAGACGCGGCGGATCATCTCGCTGTCGTCCGGCTTGCCCGGCTCGATGACGCCGGCTTCGATGGCGGCGTCCCGCTTGTCGATCCGCAGTTCGGCCTTGCGCGAGGCGCTGTCCGGCCCGTGGCAGGCGAAGCAGTTCTCGAACAGGATCGGCCGGATGTCGCGGTTGTACTTCGGCGTCGGTTCGTCGGCCGCGGAAGCGACGACGGCGGCGGCCGAGCAACACACGATCGCGAATAGACCGAGCGCGATGATTCCGACGGTTCGTTTGATTTTCATGGCCTTACCTCGTTACCGGATATGTTTTCAAATCGAATTGCCGCGGTTTGCAACGATCGTTTGCGGATTGTCGGTATCAGCGCCCAGCAAGCTCGCCGCGAGTCACCGACATTTCGTTCGATCGCCCAACCGTGGGACGTGCGTTTTTCGTTCGTACTTTCTTCGACTGTCTTGCAGCCGCAACTGCGCGGCCGCGGTGCGAGCCGTTCGAACTGCTGTTGCTTGATTTCGCGTCGGCCGCAGCCGCCGGCAATGCCCTGCCCCAATACTTTAGTCCGGACAGAATGTGTTTGGACATAGCGCGGTTCGCCGCGCGCCGATTTGCGGCCAGCAGAGCTTCGACGATGGCCAAATGCTCGTGCGCTTCGCCGGCGAGCCGATGAAAGTCGTTGCTGGCGGCGTGGTGATCCCAGGCCACGTCGCGGTAAGCGCGAAACAGCATTTTGAGGCGGCCGATTTCGCCGGCCAACAGCGCGTTGCCGGCCGAATTGGCGATCAAATCGTGGAGCCGCCCGTCGATCACTCTGGCCTTGGCGATGAACCGGGCGGCCGAGCGGATCGGCACGTCGATCAGCCGCCGCAGTTCGGCGGCGATTTCGTTGAGGGCGGTGAGGTCGATTCGGCCGCACGCGCTGCGGACGGCTTCGCACTCGAGCGCGCGGCGGACGAGGCAGACCTCGCGAACGTCTTTGGCGGTCAACTGCCGCACGATCGCACCGCGATTGGGCACCAGATCGATCACGCCGACGCCGGACAGCGCGATCAATGCCTCGCGAACCGGCGTGTGGCTGACGTCGAACCGCTCGGCCAGCTCCTGTGTCACCAGGTGTTCGCCCGGCCGATACCGACCGCGGAATACATCGGAGAGCAACTCGGCGACGATCGACTGTCGCCGCAGCCCGCGGTCGAACGACTTGGCGGTCTCCTTGCCGTGGGTGATGTCTTTGCCGTTCACGATCAACTCGATCCGTTTTAAGTCCGATGACGCCGGCGTTGCAATTCGAATTTGGGATCGGCTGTTGCAATTAAGCGTCGGGCAGCGGTGCTTGCCGATCGCTTGGCGGGCGGCAACAGCGGCCAGTTCGCACGGCAGCTTGATTCAAGCGCGTCGCCGGGTGATTGCCGGCGGCGCATGGTGGGAGTTTGCGGCGGGACCGCAAGGCGAAAGCCGGCGAAAAACGCATGCCTGCGCCGGACCACCATGCGGCTCATGTTATTTTAACCCGTTTCGGGGGAGTTCGGCAAGCGGCGATTCTATAGAAAAAGCACAATTCTCTATCGAAAATGCGGCGTCGCGCCGACGGTGCCCGACGACTTGGGATTCGAGTTTGTGCCCATTTTGGCGGAAGAATCGCGAGTTCGCCCAGCAAGTGGGCGACGTCGCGGCGGGAGATCTGCCGCTTTCGCGAATCAATGCGAATCGGCGGTTGCCAGCGCGGAACGAAGCCGCCGGGCGCGGACAATGCTGCCATGCTGCTGAGCCGAATCGTCGGCCTCGTAAAGAGCAGCGGCGGCAGCGCGCTGTTCAGCGGCCGCCGCGGAAAGCGCGGCCGCCAGCAATCGCCGCGTCGCCGGAATCCATTCGATCGTTCCGCCGGAATTTGGCATTTCCTCGTCACGTCGGGCAAGTTCGTCGAGAAGTTTCGCGATTCGTTCGTGCGTTCGCGCGAGGCCTTGCCGGGCAAGCGGACGAAGCAGCGCGTCGCTGGGGCGGTCGAGCGTCCGCGGGCCGAAGTAGGCCAGCGCCTCGGCGAAGTCGCCGTCTTCATACGCCAGGCACCCCATCCAAACGGCCGCGAAATGTTTCGCCGTGCGGAGCGATTCGATCGGAAACCGGGCCGCATCCGCCGCGGCGAGATCGCGGTCGGCCGTGCGGCAGTATTGCGTGAAGTACCAGCGGGGATCGCGCTGTTGGGCGTAGACGCGAACGGGCCGGTCGGCGTAGTCGAATTCCGATTGGTGGTCGTCGCCGCGGAATTGCAGCACGCGGCCTTTCCAGAGCGCCGGCGCGCGGGCGAACACCCGGAATTGTTCGGCGAGCACCGAGCGAGCCGCGGGAGAAAGTGTGCGCTGCGATTCAGCGGCCTTTTGCGACATGCGCCAGGTATCCACCGACGCCACGTGCGGGCGTATCGCGCTTACGATGGGAGGCAACGGCGTCACGAACACGATCCGGTTTGCGCCGGCGAGTTGCCGTTCGATCGGTTCGCCGCGTTGGGCCAAATACAGCGCTGTCTCTTCCTCGATCAACGCGGCGGCGTGACGAACCTGCTCGGCCGTGTACGGATACCGATGTGTCGCGTCAACGTCGAGTTGGCGAAGTACGGCGTCGTCGGCCTTGACTTGTTCGAGCGTGGCGATAGACTCGCCGTTCGGTCCGGGAATCGGCAGGCCGAGCGCCGGGTCGAACAACCGCCAATTGTCGCCCGCGTGAACGGCGACCGTCCACACGAGCCGCGTTTCGTTCGTCGTTTCTTTTCCGACGCCCGGAACACGCAGCGCCGCCGCGTCGATATTCGCTTGGCGAAGCAAGAGCACGTATAGCCACGCACGCTCGTCGGCCGTAGCGCGTCCGGTCATGAGTGCGAGCCAAGGGCGCTGAGTAATGCCGAGCGCCGCCAAACTGTCGTCGAGTTGGATATTGTCGACGACCCAATCGAAAAGCAGCGCCGCCTTTGCGAGCGGGTCGCCAACAGCCTCGGCGCGGCGGGCGATGTCGCGGAGCCAAACGGCTTCCTGTAACAGAATGGCGTCGGAGCGGACGTACTTCGGTGCCTTTACGCCGTCGACTTGCTCGCGCTCGATCCACTGATTCAATTGCACGATCAGCGCATCGAGCGCGTCGCGATCGGGCGTGGCCGTCCAAAACGCCGGACTGCCCGTCGATTCCCAATCGGCAATGACCCGTTCGAGATGGTCGATCCGCTCGCGGCTGGGGCGGGTGACGACGATCGGCGCGAGCGGGTAGGACTGCCCCTCGGAAAGCGTCGGCAGCGGCGCGTCGAGCAGCAGGGTGTGCGCGTCGACGACTTTGGCGACGTATGCCTGGATCGATTTGCGGCCGTCGAGCCGGGTTTTCTTGAAGAACTCCAGCTCGGCGATGTTGCCGGCCTTCGGTATTTCGATGAGGTACTCGACGACGTCGCCCGGCCGAACGCCGAGCGCGGCGAATTCGACGTTGCCCTGGGGCACGTGCAGAAACTCGAACGTGCCGCTCTGCTGAGGGCCGTCGGTCACGACGCCCATCACCGGCTCGGAATCGGTCGAGCGGGTGGCGTCGACGATGACGTCGGCGGGCAGGCTGGCTTCGTTGTGGGCTTTGACGGCCTGGTCGAGGTTGTTCAAACGATCGGCGATCGCATCGAACGATACAGCCCGCGAGGCGGGATCGAAGCCGGCTTCGCGGAGCCTTTCGGCGGACGTTTTGCCGTCGCAGCCGGCGAGCGTTGCCGCCGCTACGGAGAGCATTGCGGCGACGAGGCAGGTGGTGCGGGCGCGACGGGCGAACGAATGTTTGCGAGCGTGCGGGGCGTCGATCATGTCGTTTCCCTCTCGTCCTTCTCTTCCGCAAGCGCATCGACGGTTTGCCGAATCGCCAACAGCCGCCGTAGCAACCCCTCGAAACGGTCGAGCGGCACCATGTTTGCCCCGTCGCTGGGCGAGCGATCGGGCTCGGGGTGGGTCTCGAAAAACAGCCCGTCGACGCCGATCGCCACGGCCGCGCGGGCGAGCGGCTCGACCATCGCGCGGTTGCCGCCGGTCGTCGCGCCGAGGCTGCTCGGTTCTTGGACGCTGTGCGTGGCGTCGAAGATCACCGGGGGGCCAATTTCCTGCATCTGCGGAATCGCCCGCATGTCGTTGACGAGGCGGCCGTAGCCGAAAAACGTGCCGCGTTCGCACAATATGATATTACGGCAGCCGGCGGCGGAAAGTTTGCCAACGACGTGCCGCATATCCCAGGGGGCCATGAATTGGCCTTTTTTTACGTTGACCGCCTTGCCGGTCTTCGCGGCGGCCACGAGCAAGTCGGTCTGGCGGGCGAGGAACGCCGGGATTTGCAGCAGATCGCAGACTTCGCCGGCGGGGGCGGCTTGATAGGTTTCGTGAATATCGGTCGTCACCGGGAGGCCCGTCTCGCGACGGACATGGGCGAGGATTTCCAGGCCGCGTTCCAGGCCGGGTCCGCGGTAGGAATCGAGGCTGGTGCGATTGGCCTTGTCGAACGAGGCTTTGAATACGAGCGGCACGGCCAGCCGCGCAGAAATCTCGGCGAGCCGCTGAGCGATTTCGAGCGTGAGCGCTTCGGATTCGATCACGCAGGGGCCGGCGATGACCAACAGCGGTTGGCCGCGGCCGATGTGGTGGGAGGCGATTTGGGCGGGGTTTTCCACGTTCGACATGGGCGATCATCGATCACATCAAGAGATCGAGCTTAGCGTGTGACGAGACCATAAGTTACCTGACGCCGCGTACTCTCATGCAACTACGGCCGGCCCACAGTTCAACGAGGTATTTGTTGTCCGAGCGAAGTTCTCAATTCCCTGGGGAACTTCGCTGAAGTCGATTGGATTCAACCAGCCATTGCGAGGATCGTCTGTTTGGCCCGCCTGGGAACACGTAGCCGATTTACCAGACGCTTCGGCCCCGAGAATTGCGTCAACGTCGTCAACATAGACCGTGCCGTCGCGTTCGGTGATGAGCAACGATTCCTTCGCAACGTAGATCTCGCTGGGTGGATTCTGGAATGATCGGATGCGAATGTCCTGATTTTGGAGTTTGCGCGCTGCAAGGAGCGGGCCCGCGGATCGAAAGTCCTCAAATACATGCACGGACTCGTTCGTAAGGATTACGAGATGCGGTCCGGCCCGCCGCAGCGAATATGCTCTACCCGCGATATGCGGAATGCGAACGGCGACCGGTTTCCCATGCGTCAAATCGTCACAAACGATCAACTCACCATTGATGCCAAGTCCGACGACCGCGTGGCGAGCTCCTGGCCACTGAAATGGGCACACATCCACGACATCGATGTCGTGGAACGTGCTAATCCCGACACTCGCAGGCGCTCCAGGCTCATGCAATTGCAAGCGGATAAGCCCATCGTGGCGCCCGGCGACGGCCACGGTGGTCACGGTTGATCGCGTTTCCACCAAGCGAGCCATGTAGAAGTTTGTCGTGTATTCGCCGTGGCCTAAAGTCTCTGCATGAACGCGGCCACTGTCGTCAAGCGAGGCCAACATCAGTCCGTATATCCCCATCGGCGCAAGAAATCGTTCGCGTCCGACGCTGACGACGTCAAAGGCTCCGCTTGGAATCGTGGCGACGATTTCGCCCAATTTTTCAGGCGCGTCGATGCTAGCGCGGATAAAAGATATTGAAGAAGGCGTGCTGACAGCGGCAAACCGCTCGCCAAAAGCAACGCCGTTTACGACGTCGCCGAGGCCTTCGACAATGCATGCCAAATCGTATAGGCCATTGGCCGGCTGCGAGACCGGCATGACGACACGTCCATTCTCGGTACCCATGCAAATCCAGTCCGTCAACGGACAATCACCGGCCCACGAAACCGCTTCGTCGTCGTCAGGGATTTTGTACGAAATCTGGTTCATCATAAGTGTCGACCCCGTGCGAGGCGCTTCGTTTCATCTTCCTTGAGCAGACCTGCCACCGTCATCCGCCTGAAAACGGCCAACGGTACAGGCCGCGATGGCGGCGGTTTCGATTTCGACAATCCTTTGTTTACGGGGAAAAGCGGATAGCCATGCCATGCTTCGTTCGCCGGCGTACACGGAAAAAACGCGATTTGTTCGTCCCAAGCACCAAGCGTGCAGATTCGGCCGTTCTCGCCCCGCAGGACTCCGAATAGATTTCCTGCTTCATCGGCTACTTCAAGTCTATCCGCAGTGTCGAAGATTCCAAACTCTTCATTCCGCGAAATACCCCGCGCCCACTGTGCAATCGTTCGCAGCCCGCCGACATGGTGCTTGGGATGAAACACGTATCGCAGCTTTCGGCGCTGCGTAACCTGTGGATGCTCTGGAACTTTACGCGATGGCGACATGAGTGCCTTTGGGGACACGGTTGTTGGCGAATTCTATACATTTATATAGTATCAACGGACGGCATCGATGCAATTGTTGCTGGTACGAGCAGCGTCAACCTTCTCGGCAGTACGTCGACTTCGGCTGGGAGATGGCCGGCGGCGTCGCCGTCGACTTGCAGGGGTACGGTTTCCGATGGGTCGACCGCTTCGAGCCGAAAATGGCTCAGCCGCTCGATTCGCCGCGTGCCGATGCGTTCGGCGCGTCCGAGCAGCAGGCAAACGTAGTAATACAGTGTATGCCAGAAGCCGCCGCGGTCGAAACGGCAGACGTCGAGTTGCCCGTCGGTGCCTGGCCGCAGTTGTTGTTGGCCGGCGTGGGGCAGAAAGCGCAACATGCCGGCGTAGCAGGGGAGATTGAACGCCACAACCCAACGGGCGGTCGCTGCGGGGAAATTCGCGATGGCCGGCGAAGCATCGGGGATTGGCTTCGACACTTCGTCGCCCGCGGTATGGGCTGGATCGAGGTTGGCAATCCGCACGACGGCGTATCGATACGTCGCCGCGGCGGCGAGGATCGGCCAGAGGTAGGACCAGTGCGAAATGTTGCCGCGACGGGCGTCGTGCAAGCGGCGGATGATCTCGGCGTCGAGCCCGGCGCTTGCCATTAGCAGAAACAGCCGTTGCCCTGCAGCCGTCGTTACGCGACCGACGTCAAGTTGGATGCGGCTGCCTCGGCCGACGATCTCGGCGACGGCGCTCGCGTCGCGGGTAATGCCGCAGTGGCGGGCGAGCAGGTTTTCCGTCCCCAGTGGCAGAGTGGTGATCGGCACGCCCTCGTCGGTACGATTGACCAACTCGGCGATCGTGCCATCGCCGCCGGCGGCCACGATCGCGCGAAGGGCGCCGTCTGCATGCAATCGATTCGCTTCGCGGCAGGCTCGGTCGAGATCGGTGACGATCTGCGCGTCGAAACCGCGACCGCCGAGGCGCTGGACTAGCTCGCCCGGCAACGCCCGATTTCCCGACCGGCCCGCCCGCGGATTGACGAGCACGAGTACGCGGCGTGCGGCAGGCGTTGCGGTGAGTTGGGACATGATGTCGACAAGTTAAGGCTGCGGCCGCATAGACCGGCGACTCGGCGTATGATAGGCGCGTTAGCGGCGTCCGCGAAGCGTCGTTCGTTCGGACCGGGCACAACCGCTCGACGTGATTCGAGAAGTGGCCGGGCGGGTGAAGTGGCCGAGCCAGAATGTATGGGATCGTCGGTAAGCTCGCCCGCCGGGGAGTCTGGGAATCGCAGATCGACCGCTTTGACTTGCTCTGGGCGGCGCGTCGGGTTCTACTCTCGCTTTGCTCACGAGGGTGCCCGCGGCGAGGATAACGCGTCGTTTTTGCGGCGGTGCCCTACATCGCCGCGCGATCGAACCACCAACTCCATCCCAATCGCCCATGTCCGACGTCACCTGGCACGAACATCGTGTGACTCGCGGCGACCGCGCCCGGCTGATGGGCCACGGCGGCTGCGTCGTTTGGTTCACCGGACTGAGCGGCAGCGGCAAGAGCACAGTCGCCAACCTCGTCGACGAGCGGCTGCATCGCTTGGGCGTGCATACGTTTTTGCTCGACGGCGACAACGTGCGGATGGGGTTGAATCCCAGCGCCGCCGAATTGCGAGCGACCTATGGCGATGCCTTCGCCGAGCGGTTTGGCGTCGGATTTTCGGCCGACGATCGCGCCGAGAATATCCGCCGCATCGCCGCCGTGGCCGAGCTGTTTGCCGCGGCCGGCATCGTCACGCTGACCGCGTTCGTCAGCCCCTATCGCCGCGACCGCGACGCCGTGCGGGCACGTTTGGGCGGCGACTTCGTCGAAGTGTTCGTCGACGCGCCGCTGGAAGTATGCGAAGGGCGCGATCCCAAGGGACTCTACAAAAAGGCCCGCGCCGGCGAGATCAAGCACTTCACCGGCATCGACGATCCCTACGAGCCGCCGGGGTCGCCGGAGATTCACCTGAGCGCCGCCGGCAACGGCCCGGACGCGCTGGCCGATCAGGTCGTGGCGTATCTGCAATCGACGGGCCGAATCGGCTGATTTTGACGCGAAACTCTGCAACCCGACGCGGCGGCACCGATCGCTGCGCGCTTGACGAGCGAGCGGCGGCGACCTAAACTTGTGGCGAACTTGCTGGAAACGCTAAACTACGCTGCGACGATGACGAATTTCGCATATTTGCCGGCCTTTGCGACCATCGCTCACGATGGCGGCATCGGCATTGCGATTATTACGATTCGCACGCGGTCGTAAGGGCGTCCTGCACTTGTCGGTAAACTTCAGGCCCTGCGACCGAAACGGTGGCAGGGCTTTTTTCGTTGATGCGAAGGGACGGGCGAACCGATGCGACACGTTGAAATCTACGACACCACGCTCCGCGATGGCAGCCAGGGCGAAGGCGTCAACTTTTCGCTGCACGACAAGCTGCTCATCACCGAGCGACTGGATAGCCTGGGATTCGATTACGTCGAAGGCGGCTATCCGCTGTCGAACGAGAAGGACGCCGAATTCTTTCAGCGCGTCGCCGACATGACGCTCGAGCACGTTCGCGTCTGCGCCTTTGGCATGACGCGGCGGCGGGGCATCAAGGCCGCCGACGATCCGGGCATGAAAGCGCTGATCGCCTCGCAAGCCCCGGTGATCACGATCGTCGGCAAAACCTCCGAATTCCACGTTCGCGAAGTGCTCGGCGTGTCGCTCGAAGAAAACCTCGCCATGATCGGCGACACGGTCCGCTTCCTTTGCGAGGCCGGCCGCGAAGTGATCTACGACGCCGAGCATTTCTTCGACGGCTGGAAACTCAACGACGCCTACGCCTTGCAGACGATCGAGGCCGCCGTCGCCGCCGGCGCGAAGATGGTCGTCCTGTGCGACACCAACGGCGGCACGATGCCGGAGTTCGTCGCCGACCGCACCCGCGAAGTCGTGGCAGCGCTCGGCGCCCCGGTCGGCATTCATTGCCACAACGACTGCGATTTGGCCACGGCCAATTCGCTCGCCGCGGTCGACGCCGGCGCATCGCAGGTGCAAGGCACGATCAACGGCGTGGGCGAACGCTGCGGCAACGCCGACCTGATAGCCGTAGTCGCCAATCTCGCGCTCAAGAAGCAGGGCTACCACGTTCTCAACGGCGGCGACGAGCGGCATCGCGGTGTCGCCCATCTGACGGAACTTTCGCGGTTCGTTTACGAAACGGCGAATATACATTTGCGCAGCAATCAGCCGTTCGTCGGCCAGAGCGCCTTCGCCCACAAGGGCGGCATGCACGTTCACGCCATCGCCAAGGCCACGAGCAGCTACGAACATATCGCGCCCGAGTCGGTCGGCAACGAACGGCGGATCCTGGTGAGCGAACTTTCGGGACGGTCGAACATCATCGCGCTGACCACGAAGTACGACGTGCAACAAGATCGGGCGCTGATGGACCGCATCCTCGAACAAGTCGTCGAGATGGAAAACCGCGGCTATCAGTTCGAGGCCGCGCAGGGATCGTTCGATCTGCTCGTCCAGCGCGCCGCGGGCCGATTCTCGCCGCACTTCGAGCGGCTCGCCTATCACGTCAATGTCGAAACCGATCGCCAGGGCGTGCTGACCACCGAAGCGACCGTCAAGCTCAGCATCGGCGACGTCGTCCGTCACGAAGTGGCCGAAGGAGACGGCCCGGTGAACGCGCTCGACGCCGCGTTGCGAAAGGCCCTTACCGATATCTTCCCCAACCTCGCGGAGATGCAGCTCGTCGATTACAAAGTCCGCGTCATCAATTCCAACGAGGGCACGGCGGCGGGCGTGCGCGTGGTCATCGAAAGCTGCGACGAGCAGGACAACTGGGGCACCGTCGGCGTCAGCACGAACGTCATCGAAGCCAGTTGGACGGCACTGGTCGATAGCTTCGAGTACAAGCTGCACAAGGACGAGACCGCGGAGCAGAAAGCCGCCGCGACCGCCAGCGCCACGGCAAACGAAGCCGCCGCGCCGCCGCGCGAAGCGCGCGCGTCCGCAACCGCACGCTAAGCGCCTGGCGACCGGCGTTCTGCGCAGCGATGTGCCGCCGGCAAAGGTTTGGAGTCGCCTCGTCTACCTTGCGAATGAGAATCACGTGCAGATATCCGAACCCGACCTCGGTCGAGCGCTGGACCTGGTGATGGAGCTGATGGCCGTGCCGGGGCCGAGTTGCCGCGAGGGAGCGATCGCGAACGCCGTGCGCGAAAAACTCGTCGCTGCCGGCGTGCCCAGCACGGCGATTTCGTTCGACGATGCCCACAAACGCTCCCCGGCCGGCGGCGAAGTTGGCAACCTGATCGTCAAGCTGCCGGGCACGTTGCGTTCGTCGCGGCGGATGCTGATGGCCCATCTCGACACGGTGCCGCTGTGTGTGGGGTGCGTGCCCGAGCGGCGCGGCAAGTACATCGAGTCGGCAAATCCGGACGCGGGCCTGGGCGCGGACAATCGCTCCGGCGTGGCAGCCGTGGTTTCCTCAGTGCGGGAAATCTTCGAGCGACAGTTGCCGCATCCGCCGCTTACGCTGCTGCTGACCGTGCAAGAAGAGTTGGGACTGTTCGGCTCGCGGTTTGTGCGTGCGAGCAAGCTCGGTCGACCGGCGATGGCCTGGAATTGGGACGGCCGCGGACCGCAGCGAATCACCCTCGCCGCCACCGGAGGCGAGGCGATCGACATCCGCGTTCACGGCATCGCCAGCCACGCCGGCGGAGCACCGGAGCGCGGGGTGAGCGCGATCGCCATCGCGGCCCGCGCGATCGACGACCTCGTCGCGCGCGGCTGGCATGGCGACATCCAGCGTGGACGCCGCCACGCGACATGCAACCTCGGCATCATCCGCGGCGGCGACGCGACGAACGTCGTCACCGATCTCGTCGAGATCAAAGCGGAATGCCGGAGCTACGACCGCCGCCTTCGCGAGCGGATCGTCAAGGAAATCGAGGCGGCGTTTCGC
>JBBDYI010000291.1:13835-15714 GCA_040901705.1 Pirellulales bacterium
GGGGTTTCCGCCGCGCGGCCACGTCGATTCGCAACGACAAGGGCGAACGCGGCCGCGCGGAAGTCGTTGCCGAGACGGAGTACGAGTCGTTCCGCATCGATGTGGGCGAGCCATGCGTCCGCGTGGCCGAGGCGGCGATTCGATCGCTCGACATGCAGCCCGAGCTTCTCACCACCAACAGCGCGCTTGACGCCAACTGGATCAACTTTCACGGCATCCCCACGGCCACGCTCGGCGCAGGACAGGTTCTCGGACACACCAAGGAAGAGTGCTTGGACGTCGCGCAGTTCGAGCAAGGCTGCCGCGTGGCAATGAGGCTGGCGATGGGCATCGGTGCAGAGGCCGCGCCGACTGTGCGGCCGATGCGGAAGAAATGAGCGACGATCCGCCCCGTTTTCCGCGCTCTGCGCGTTCACTCATGGTGCGTGCTGTCTGCCTTTGCCGTCACGGTCGCTTGCCAGAGTCGCCTCCAAGAAGTCCAGAGCCGCCCGTTCTTGCGGTCCACCGGTTTTTTCGACCCACGACCGCAATCGCGCCCATTGCACATCGATTTCTTCCCGCGGCAAAATCGCGGCGCGCGTGGCGAGAATTGCGGCTTCGATCACGGCGTGTTTGCCGCGGTTGAAGCCGAAGAAGTCTCTTATTCGCCCCGACCGCACGACTTCGGCGACCAGATTGGTGCGCTCCGCGCGGTCGTCGATCTCGACCATACGCTCGACGACGCGAAACACATACCACCGGCAGGCATCGGCCAGCACGATCGCATCGCGCAGCGCATCGGCTATGTCCCGCCCCTCGTCGGCCGGCAACATCTCGCCGACGGTCGCCATCCGCGGCAACGGATCGGGCGTCCCGACCGCGGCCTGCGCGAAGAGCAGCACGTCGTCGGTCACATGCAACACGCCAACACCGGTCCGCCGCAAGTTGGCATAGGTCGTCGACGTACGAAACGGCCGCAGCACGATCCGCCGCATCGCACCGTCGACAAGCGGCCCCATCGGCGAAATATTCGTCGAGCCGTCTGCGTTGTGCGTAGTCACGATGCCTTCGAGTATCACGTCGCCCACCCCTCGCCTTCGCGCCGCCACCATTCACCATTCACGATTTGCCATGCACCATTGTCCCGCCCGGCAAAGGCCACTCCACCTCGCGTTCCGCGTCGCCAAGTCCGTCCACTTCGTCCTCGGGCAGGCTCGCGGTCACCGCCAGGCCGGCCATCCGCAAAAAATTCGCCAGCATCGCGTAGCCACGTTCCGTCAGCACGGCCTCGGGATGGAACTGCACGCCGACGACCGGCCGCCGCCGATGGGCGATTGCCATCACGGTGCCGTCCGCGGTTCGGGCGGTGACTTCCAACTCGTCGGCGAGCGTCGCCTCGTCAACGACCAACGAATGATACCGGCAAACCGTCAGCGGCGAAGGGACGCCGGTGAAGAGGCCCGTGGCGTTGTGAACGATTTCGCTGGTGCGCCCGTGCATCGGCTCGCGGGCGCGTACGATTGCGGCCCCGAATGCGGCGGCGATCGCCTGGTGGCCGAGACAGACGCCCAGCATGGGAATTTCGCCGCTCAACTCCCGCACGACGTCGACGCAGCAGCCAGCTTCAACGGGCGTACACGGCCCCGGCGAAAGCACGACGGCGTCCGGCGACATCGCCCGGACGCCGCGCCAATCGACCGCATCGTTGCGGACCACGACCGTCTGTTGTCCCAGCCGGCGAAAATGCCGGGCGAGGTTGTGAACGAAGCTGTCGTAGTTGTCGAGGAGGAGGATCAAAGCGATGGGCCTAACGAACCAAATGCATATCCCGACACCGAATTCTGTAGGAGGCGAATCCTTTCGCCGAATGAATCGCTTGACAGTGCTTTCGGCGAAAGGA
>JBBDYI010000292.1:0-15445 GCA_040901705.1 Pirellulales bacterium
GAACTCCGAACAGCCACCTGAAAAAGGGTTAACGGCGTTGAGTGCCACCCCGCCGCCAATACAGAATGGGAACAATGGCGCGTTACCAACGTGATTCTGTAATTGCATTGGAGGCGCACGATGAGCGGCGGATGGTTCTATAGCGTCATGGGAGTCGAACGGGGCCCAGTTTCCTCGAAAGAATTGAAGAGGCTCGCCGATCAAGGAGAGATTTTGAGGGATTCATTGGTTCGGTCGGCCAGGAACGATCAATGGTTTTCGGCGGATCGCGTCAAGGGGCTGTTCCCAGAAGTCGTTGTTGCAGAAGCAGGTAGCGTCGCTGAATCCTCGGCAAGCGACATTGAAGCGACGGCCGTGGATGTACTGGGGATTGCGGCGACAAAAGGTTTTAGCTCAATCGCTACGGCGGAACCAAAGCTAATTTCGTGTCCGGACTGCGAATCCCTCGTCTCGTGGAGGGCGAGGCAGTGTCCGAAGTGCGGTTGCCCAATTGCGCCTGAAGTGCCAGAGGTATTGCAGCGTGTTACAAGACACACTGAAAGGAACATCTATGAAAATGGCCGAGTTAAGGTCACGTCGACTCGTTTTATGATTGGCAGGAAGACTTACGCGATCAATGGAATAACTTCGGTCAAGATGGTGCGGACGCAACCAACAACTGCGGCGGGCATTGCTGTGGGGATCCTCGGCGCGTTCTTTACTCTTGTTGGGCTGTCAGCGCTGCGTGACGGAATAGATGGAATCGTTGGAACGATCTTTGGCATCTTGATGGTCGCCGTAGGCATTTACTTGGCCTGTCGAACTGTGTACCGAGTGCAAATCGTGTCCGCATCAGGTCGCGAAAAAGCTTACGAAAACCCAGATGAGCACTTCATCCAAGAAGTTGTGGATGCAATCAATGCTGCGATTGCGCAACGTGGCTGAAGCTGGTGACACCGTTCGTTATTCGCCGCAGCGACTTCAGGAATCTCCGTAGCTAGGCTCGCGAGCTGTCATGAGCATAAAGACGCCGTCTGATCTAGAGTCACAAGCATACATACGTGTCGACCTGTTTGAGCATTCTGGAACGAACGTAGAAGTCTGGATCAACATTAAGCCAATTTATGTCCACTGGGACGATACTTCCGGTCGGCCCGCTGCAAATCAGATTAAAGTCGACACTTCTGGTGTGGTATGGCGTGTGCGGAGCGTCAACGCCGCCGAAGCCGGTTGGGGACCATTCCTTTACGATGTAGCGATGGAACTTGCGACGCTAGACGGCAAAGGGCTATGTTCGGATCCCAGTCACGTTACGGAAGATGCGCTCAAGGTATGGGAGTTCTATTTCACGCGACGTAATGACGTGGCAAGGAAAAAACTCCCACGCAAAATATGGCCGACACGTCGCGACGAATGCATTCAATACTTCTATTCCAAATCACCGTCGTTGATTATTCCGGAGCTAAAGCGGCTTGGTAAATGGTGCGAGGTCCATCAAACGTCGCTACCGTTTTGACGCATCACTCTGCACCACGGCAGGGTGACGCTGTCGTTTCCGCTCGTCTCGCCACCATACTCGTAAGTCGGCGCGTGGTTGGCCATTGTGGTGGTGCGAATTTGCTCTCCGTTCTTCAACAACCGTCGCTCTCCGGTCGCTTCGAGGCGAGGAACCGCATCGGGACGATCAAAAACGCGGTCAGGCGGCGACGATTAGCCGTGCAGAGAGAGACTCGGCGGTTGCGCGGAGTGTGTCTCGCCGCCGGCGCTTGCACGGGTTTGGTCGCAGACTTGTCGCCAGGTTTCGCGTTCGAGCGAGAGGATTTTTAGCACGTCGTCGAGTCGCCGTGGGTCGCGGTAAAGCTGCGCTTCGGTTAGTTGTCGGAACAGGAAGGCGTACAGCGCTCGCACCCTGCGAGCCAACTCGCCTTCGTCGCCGGTCGAATTGACGTCTACGCTCGTAAGCAACTCCACCACGGCCCGCCGCGCGCGGACGAACGACTCGCCGGCGACGGCCCAATCGCCGGCGAGCGCAGTTTCCCGTGCCTTACGAACGTCTGAGATCGTCGCTTCGATGAGCATCCAGCGCAATCGCTGGGGCGAAGCGGACTGCAACTCGGCCGCGACGTAGGCTCGTCGTGCTTCGCATGTCATCGCGTGGCTGCTCCCTTCAACAAACCCACGACACGCACGACGTTTGCGCCGCCGATCGACGCTGCGGCTCAGCCGATTTACGCGCGCACCGAAAACGACTCGATCGGCAACGCCGGCGGCTCGAACGTCGGCAGCGCCGCGTCCGCATGCTCCGTGTCGCGGCGAAACTCTCGCGGGCCGAGCTTCTCGCACAAATCGGCCCACGTGTCGCGCTCGATAGCCAGCACGTCGAGCACGCCGTCGATGCGTTCGCTTTGGCGGCGTATCTGTGCGTCGGCCACTTCGCGAATCAAGAACGTGTAAATCGACCGCAGTCGCTTCGCGGCGTCGTTACCGTCGCGCTCGACGCACAACAGCATTTCGCCGAGCACATTGCGACAGCGCTCGCCGACGGTCGTCGCCGCTTCGTTGTCGTCGGCGGCCAGCGCAGTCTTTAGCTGCGTGGCGAAACGGATCGCTCCATCGATCAGCATCAAATGCAGCCGCTCGGGCGAGGCGGTGAAAATCTGCGCCGACAAGTATTGTTCGCGAGTGGCGGCGTCCATGCGGATCAATTCTCCGGTGAGAAAGTTTGACGAGGCGATGGTAAGGTGATCGGCTAGATCTACGAATGCTAGAGCAGCGACAATGATTACGAGCCGCTTCTGAAACTGAGCGGCGCGATGCCTTGAATCTGCTCGATGGCGGTGAGGCTGGCCTGAAGCTTGCCGATCGTCGATTCCATGCGATAGAACTGCAACAGCAGTTTTTCGCGCACTTTGTCGAGTCGATCGCTGAGGAATTCGACGCGCAGATTGTCGGACTGCACTCTTGTCTCGAGCGCCTGAGCCCGCGAGACGAGCAGCGACCGGTCGCGGCCGGCCAACGATTCGACCGCGTCGCTCAGTCGCTTCGTTATGCTGGTTTTCTCGGATGTGAAGAATTGCTTCACGGCCGTGCGGTCCTGGCTCAATGCCGCCGTGAATCTCGTTTCGTCGAAATTGAGTTTTCCGTCCTGATCCAAGTCGATGCCGAGCTGCTTGAGCGACGTGAACTGCCCCGCGCCGAACACGCGTCCGCTAAGCACGCGCGACAAGTCGGCTTGGATCCGCAGCGTCTCGCCCGAGCCAAACAGCACGCCGGTCTTGAACGTATCCTGGTCGAACGAGGTGTACCCCTTGAGCTTCTCCTGCAAGGCGTTGTACGCCTCGACGAACGCCTTGGCCCGCGTAACGGATTGTGTGTCGCTGCGGCCGACCGAAACGGTCACGGCCGACGTCGACACGCCTTTGATATCCAGCGTCAGGCCGCCGATCAACGATTCGAATCGATTGGTTCGCGACGACGCCAGCACGCTCGACGCCGTATTCTCGCCGACGCCATACAACACGAGCGCGTCGCGGCCGCGAGCGGTTTCTTCGATCGAGAACGACAGACCGCTGGTGTCGAACAAAACGTTTCCGACGTCGCCGGAGCGACCGCTGGCGAGCGACAGCCTGAACACCGCGCCGTCGCTCAATACGCCCGCCGTGACGCCGCCGTCGCGCTGATTGATTTTGGCGACGAGGTCGTCGAGCGTGTCGCCGGCGGCGATCTCGACGCGAATCGTCGACGAGCCGTTGATCACCGAACGCGATTCGCCGTCGATTTCGACCGTCGTGCCGGTGCCCAACAGACCAAGATCGCGGGCGGCGTGGCCCGTCAAATCTTCGCCGCGAATTTGGTTTGGCCCACCGGCTTCGTCGATGAGCAAAATGCCGTCGCCGTCGTCGTTGATTCGCGCGGTAACTTTCACGGCCAAAGCATTGATGGCGTCGACGACGTCGCCGATCGTTTTAATCGAATCCGACGACAGATTCAGGCTGTTCGTGCCGCCGAGCGAGTCGTAGAGGCGAATCCGGCCCACTGCGATGCCGTTGCCGCCGTTGAGCGAGGTAAGCGTCGTGTTTTCGCCGACGGTTTGCAGGCGGAGATTGCCCGATTCGGCTCGCGATCGGGCTGCGTCGGTGACGAGCTGCAACTTTTCGGCCGTGGCCGTGAACTCGTCGCCATTGCCGACGAGCAAATTCCCCGCGCCGCCGCTGGTGTCGAGAATCGATAGGCCGTTGCGCGCGTCGTTGACTTGTGCCTGGACGCCGATGCCGGCGGCGTTGATCGCGGAAATGACGTCGTGCAGCGTCTCGGCCTGGCTTAGATCGATCGACGCCGCAGCGCCGCTTCGATCGGTAATCGACAACGCCCCCAGCGGCGCCAAGCCCTTGCCGCCATCGAGAGACTTGAGCAACACGGTGTTCAGGCCGGCGAGAATGCGGCCGCCCACGATCGTATCGCCGTCGACCTCGCCGTCGAGGCCGAGATCGTGGGCCAGTTGCGAGCCGAACAATCCTTCGATCTGAAAATCGTGGCCTTCGTCGGCGGTGAGATCGACGAGTTGCAGACGGTCTCCGTCCGGGGCGATTTCGATGCGGAGCTTCGTCGGATCGACGGCGTTGATCGTGTCGATCAATTCGCCGAGGCTCAACTCGTTTGCCGCGTCTTGCGGTGCGCCGCCGGCCGTAACGCCGGAGTCCGATTCTTCGACGACGCCCGTGCCGTCTCCGGACTCGTCGACCGCCAGCGTGAACTTTCCACTTAGCGACGCCGACGCGGCGGTGACGAGGTCTCCGGCGGTGGTATTGCCCGCGTCGATGTGGAACGTAATCGTCTTGTTTTCTGGATCGCTGTCGTCGTAAACCGCCGTTTCATTACCGACAGTCACCGCCGGGTCGTCGACAAACACGATCTTCACGCCATCATACGCGGTGCCCTTCTCGACCGCCGTGACCGTGAGCCGCGCGTCGGGACCGTTCGTCGCCGCGGTCGTCGTGGTGGCGAATCCATCGCCCGTGGCGGCTCGTCGCAAGTCGATGTCCAGCGTCGATCCATCGCGCAGCGAAACCCGCAAGTCTGGCAGCGTATCGCTGATCCGCACGCCGAGGCCATCGTTCAAGTTCGCCAGTTGCACGCCGCGACCGAGAAACACTACGTCGTTGCCGCGGGCCGAAGCCGCCGCTACGTCGATATCGGCAAGTCCCAACGCCGCGGCGGTCTTTCCGCCCACGCCGACCTCGTCGACGCGAAGGTTCGATGCCGTTCCACCGCTGCGGTCGATCAGCCGCAGCGCGTCGCCGTCGACTTCGGCCGTGACGCGAATCGCCGAATTGCCGTTGATCGCCGAGAGCACGTCGTCGACGGTTCGCGCGTAGCGGAGATCGATTTCGGCCGTCGCGCCGCTGCGGTCCGTAATCCGGATCGATCCCCGCGGCACGCCGGTCCCGCCGTTGAGCACGGCCAGCAGTGTGTCGGGATTGACCGCACCGCCAAAGCGAAACGCCAGCGTACCGGCTCCGACCGGCGACGTTCGCGAGGCGAAACCGCTACTGATCGATTGCTGCGACTGGGCCTTGCGCAGCACGGTGATCTGATGCGTGCCGACGGCCGCCGACGCGCCGGCCGTGACGCCAAGCGTGTTCGTGTCGCTGCTCGCGGCCGTCACCGAGTCGAACGTGGCCAACTGACCTAGCGCGCTGCCGGTGAATTGCAGCGCGATCAGCCGCGCCGTCAGGTCGACGATCGCCGACTGCCGCTCTTGCGTCTTCTTCACCGTCGCGGCAAGCTGATCGCGAGGGCCGGTCTGCAACGCGACCAACTTCTCGACCGTCTCGGCGATCGGCACGCCGGTTACCAAACCGATCGAAGAGGTGATGCGTCCCATATCTGCCCGATTCGCCCGCGTTCGAGACCAATGCAATCGCGCAGCGTCTAGCCCGCCGCGTATTCTTTGGTATCGGCCGCAGGGCGTGAGAATCTAAAGCGCGTAGGCAAACTTTAGCGCGTGCCTTCGATGCCGCCGCCATAGATGATCGCGGAAAAACAAAAAGCCGGTCGATTGCCGCGAAAACGGCGATCGACCGGCTGTGATAGTAGACCTTAATCAACCGCCGCCGCTTATCGCAGCAGAGCCAACACGTTCTGCGGGTTCTGGTTGGCGATGGCCAACACCGACGTACCCGACTGTACGAGAATCTGTGCCCGCGTCAGCTTGGCGCTTTCGGCGGCGAAGTCGGCGTCGCGGATCGAGCTTTCGGCGTCGACGAGGTTCGCCAACGTGTCGTTGAGTGTGAAGATGTTCGTCTCCAACGTCGTTCGCTGGAAGGCACCCAATCGACCGCGAAGGCCGGTTACCGAGGTGATGACCTCGTCGACGACCTTTGCCGCCGCCTTGACGTCGGTCGCCAAATCCTTGTTGCCGCCGGAGCGAAGCTCGAACAACGTGCCACTCACACCACCGAGCGTCGCGGTGCTGACGCCTTGGATGCCGAGCCGGGCTTGTTGGTTCGAAACCACGTCCGGACCGAGCTGGAAAATCGCTCCGCCGCCGGTGATCGAGAACGAGAAGTTGCTGCCGTCGAGCAGCGATTCGTCCACCGAGAAGCTCAAATCGAGCGTCGACGTATTGAGCGAGGCCTTCAAGCCTTGCCCGGTAGCCCTGACGCCGTTGATTCGCAAGGCGACATCGGTGCCGGCAACGCGGTCGGCTTGAGTGAGACCGTCTTCCAGCGTCGTAAGGAATGCTCCGCCGATGTTAAGCGCTTGTGTCGTCACGAACGCGCCCGTGCCGTACTCGCTCGATTCGATCACCAGGTCGGTGCCGTCGACGCGGGCCGTTACGCCCGTGGCATCGGACACGAGATTCAACGCATCGCGAATCTGGGCGACCGTCGTGCTAGCCCCGAATTGGAAAACTTCGAAGCCGCTCTTGCCGCCGACTTGGAGGCTCAGAGCGCTCGTCAGTGTACCGCCGGAGTAGACGAGCGTGGCCTTGGTCGCCTGGGCGTCCACGGTAACATCGACGTCGATCTGGCTCAGCGTGCCGAAGTTCGCCTGGTCGATTCTCAAGTTCTGGTACGCTCCGGCGCCGCTGCCACCAGCCGTGGCGTTCGTCGCGTCGTCGGCATCGGAGTACACGCCGGCGGATCCATTCAGGGCGGTCGCCGTGAACAACGTGCCCACGTCGGCCGAAATGCTGGCCAGAACCTGGGCGGTCGTTGACGCCGCGTTGTGGCGAATGCTCAATATCTTCGTCGTCGCATCGTAAGTGATAACTTCCGAACCAGCGGTGACGCCGCTATCCGTGGTGAAGTTCACCGTCACATTGTCGTAATCCGTCCCTGCGTTGAGCGCCGTCAACTGGAACTGATTGCTATCGACGCCACCAGAGAGTACAGCCGTGAACGATCCCGCCGAAAACGTCCCGCCATTACCAACGGGCGTCGCATCGATTTCGGTGACCTGGCTATTGATGGCGGTCACCACGTCGGCGACCGTCGAGTTCGCGTGCAAGTCGATAGTCAGCGTATTCGTACCGGAGACGTACACGGCCGTTTCCGCGCCAACCGAGGCGGCGCCCGCCGTAATGGTTACGGTCAGACCATTGAAGGACGAACCATTCGTCGCCGCCGTCAGATTGATGCGGTTGCCGTTCGCACCGCCGGTCGTTACGTCCGTCGCATTATTGGCGGCCGTATAAGTACGCGTACCTGTTCCGGTAGTCGTGAACTCGTTGTTGAACGCCGTGTTGCCGGTCAATGCCGTGCGAATCTGCGTCGTCGTCGACGCGGCGCCGATATGGACCGTTACGTCGTTGCTGCCGGCGGTGTAGTCGACAGTTTCTGAGCCAGCCGTGCCGTCCACAACGAACGATACGTCCAAGCCGTTGTAGGACGCACCATTTCCGGTAGCGGTAAACGTGAGCGTGTTCAAGTCGAGGCCGCCGACCGTCAGGTCAGTGGCGTTGTTGCCAGTCGTGTAGACCGCGGTGCCCGTACCGGCGACGCCGTATTGGCTCGCGAAGTTAGCGTTCCCGGCAAGGGCGGCTTGAATCTGCGTCGTCGTCGACGCGGCGTCGATGTGGACCGTTACCGCGTTGGAACCGACGGTGTAGTCAACCGTTTCCGAGCCGGCCGCACTCGCGTCCAACACGAAAGTCACGTCGAGTCCGTTGCCCTGCGCGCCGGTATAACCCGAAGTCGCCGTGAAGACGAGCGAATCGGCACCGTTGGTGAGCGTTCCTGCGGCGGCCACGGCCGCCTTGGTGACCGTACCGGCAGCCGACGCACCGTCGGGGTCGCCGAAGTAACCCGCCGCAGCGGCGCCCGTCGTGCCGCCGAGGATGCCCGTCGAGAAACCGCTGCCCGCGGCCGAACTGGTAATGAAGTCCAAGCTGCCGTCGAGCAGTCGCCGGCCTTGGAACGACGTCGTTTGGGCGACGCGGTCGATGGCCTCGAGCGAGGAGTCGACCTGCAACTGATTGGCGGCGATCTGCTCGTCGCTCAAAGCGCCCGTGTTGGCCGCTTCCGAGACGAGGCCGCGGATATCGTTGAGCAGCGAACTGACCTGGCCCAAGGCGCTGTCGGCCGTGGCGATGATCTGGTTCGCCCGTTCGCTGTTCGTGATCGCGCGTTGTACGCTGATGATGTCGCTGCGAAGCACTTCGCTGGCGATCAAACCGGCCGGATCGTCCTTGCCGACGTTGATTCGCAAGCCGGTGCTTAACCGCGTCAGCGATTCCTGCAACTGCGAGTTCGACCGAGCCAGGGTCTTCTGGGCAATCAGCGAACCGACGTTCGTGTTGATGCGTGTCATACTGCGAAAACCCCTTTGACTAGTAGGTGCGTGTGTGCGTCACTGTAGGCTTGCCGGTCCGCTGTACGAGTACGGCTTAGGCCGGGTGTGCCTGCGCGGCGACAGCTACGCAAAGCATTTGCGCCGTAATCCGGCACGCGTGCTCCGTCGCTGTCCCAAAAATTGGTGGTAATTACCCGCCACGCAAGCCCCGCCTGGGCTTGGTCCTGGGTCACATGGTCGTCCAAGCGTCGTGCTCGTTTTTCAGTCCGCGGTTCCGGCGACGCAAATACGTTTGGTTCGCGCGCCCTGAACTCGGTACGTCTAACCGGTCTATCGACGCGATAATTTAGGCCCTTTAGGCAATGGCCGAGGAAAATCGCCATCGTCCGGTCCGCCGACGGTCGGTCGTACCGATTGCGCAGAGTGCGCCCGGATGCGCGGTCACGGATTAGGAAAACGCCGCCGGTTCCGGCGAATAGGAAGGCCGCGGACGACCGTCTGCAATGGCCTGCGCGAGCGGCAAGAGCGAACGAGGACGCCTATTCGTAGGCGACCTTGGTGCCGCGGCCGCAAAGTCAACGCGGATCGGAAGCCTTGCCGGCACTTCCATCCGGCCTCGACGCCGGAACCGGCGACTGTGCCCCGTCCTTTTGGACGACCTTTGCCGGTGCGGCATCCTCGACCGGACGGCGCGGCCGTTCCCGCCGCAATTCCGCCAGTTCGGCCTCGAGCCGCGCGATGCGTTCGTCCCGCTCGCGAAGTTGCTCGCGGAATTCCTTGAAAAAATCGGCTGTGCCGCCTTTATCGTCCATGGCGATTTTACGATCGGACGCGCCCGCTTTCGCTCGCTCCGACTTCCCGCTCGTCCGCGATTCGGCGGTTTCCTCGCGCTCGCCGACGAGGCCGCCGCGCCGCGCACGCACAGAACGCGACTCCGTCCGCTCCCCGCGGTTGTTGGCGAACGAAAACGTCGGTTCGCCTTCGCCCTCAACGAGCGTTACGACGCACTTGATCGTTCGATCGCCGCGGCGAACTCGAAATTCGACGGCGTCGCCCGGTTTGCGCCGCGCCACTTGCCGCGCCGCCTCGATCACGCTGTGCGCCTGCTGGCCGTCGAACGCTTCCAGCACGTCGCCGGCTTCGAGGCCGGCCTTCGCCGCCGGCCCCTCCGGCACAACGGATCGCACGACGATTTCCTCCGAACCACCCAACTGGCGCAATTCGATGCCCGCGTGCGGACGCCGCCGCGGAATCTCGACAAGTTGCCCTTCCCGCCGCGCATCGAGCAATCGCCGCACGTGCTCCGCCGGCACGGCATACGTCCATCGCGAATTGCCGCCTCGGCCATCGCACGCGACGATAATTCCCACCAGCTCGCCGTCGACATTGACGATTCCCGCCCCCAGCGATGCATCCGTCGTATGCACGTCGCACTGCACCAGCGGCGGCAGTCCGGCGCCGGGAATGAACCGATCCACGCCGCCGAGCACGCCCAGCGACACGCTCGGCAACTCTGCCCCCCAGGCCGACGCCGCCAACAGCCGCGATCCGAGAACCGGCTGTTTCTCGCTCGGCGAAACGGGAGCGAGCGCGACCTTCGCCTCCGTTGTCTCCGCCGCCGTCGCCACTTCCAGCAGCGTCAATGACGAATTCGCGTCGATCACGCACGGTTTTCCTTCCGCTCGCGCACCGCCGGGCAGGGTGAGCGCGAATCGGCAATCGCGATCCGGCCGCATCGCCGTCACGATCAGGTTCTCGCCCACCGCGACGCCGCTGCCAATCGTCGCCCGTTCGACGCCGCTGGCTTGGCCCGACTTGCCCGACGCGATTGACTTGCGCGACGTGTTTGACTTGGTCGACGTTTCGCCCTGCGAACCGCTGCGTACATCCTCCTCCGCCGGCCAACTCATGCGCACCATCACGGTCGCCGCCGACAACCGCTTTGCCGCCGCTTCGTAAGGCTCGTCGGCACGCGTGCCGCCGGCGAGCGCGAGAATCGCCCCGACCGCCAGGATCGCGATCATAAGGCAACGCGACATCATCGAGCCGACCGGAGAAAATGGCAACACAATCGAGCCTCGCGTTTCGGCCGCCCGACCGAGGAATCTTCCGGCCAGCCCGACGGCGAATAAGATTCGAACCGCCTCCGTGCCGGACAACCACGCAGCGGCGCCTGCCGCTGGCGCTAAAGCAACCTGCTGCCGGCGCTACATCGAGACATCGCAGTAGCCGTGCGAATCGGTCGGTAACAAGTCCTGCAACGAATCGTGCCCGACCGGTAATCCACCGTCGGGTAATCCATCGAAGCCCAAACCGCTGCCGCCCGGTCCGAACTGCGAATCGTCGATCGGACGCGCGCCCCAGCGGGCTGTGTCGCCGTCCTCGTACCGCACGCGTCGTTCGAGCGCATCGGCCGAATGCAAGACAGCATGCGTCGCCCGATCGGTCACGAACGCGTCCACCGCTTCGTCGCTGTCGCCCGCTCGAACTGCATTCGTCGTCGGTCTTGTTGACGCCGGGCGGTCATCCGCCACGCGCGGTAACGCCAACATCGCCATCACGCCTGCCGCCACCGCTACGCTTCGCGCCGCCCGAACGTACCATCCACGCCGCGAACCGACTGCCGTCGCTGGCGAAACATGCGTGGCCGATCGGTCCAAAGCCGGCGGCGTCCAACCCTCCGCTTGATATCGCGTTGCTGGATACTGTTCCGCCAACCGCGCCGCGTCGTCGCTCAACTGCCGCGCCAGGCACTGCAACTGCGCGTCAGCCAACAGCGAGTCGTCCGGATTCCAATCGCGGATTGTGTCGAATTCGATGCCGCAGACCGTGTCGTGCGTCGGATCGTGCGGGGCCGTTGGCACGACAGTTTCACCAACCGACGCCGCAGCCAACGAACCGCCGATCGGACCACTCGGCCCGGCGTGTTCCTCGTCGTATCGCAATAATCGCGGCTTAAACGGCACGGATCGCATCCTCACACGGAAACTTCGGAGCGTGGGCAACCAGCCCGTTATCGTCGGCCAGTTTTTCTCGTAGCGACGCCACGCCGTGGAACACCCGCGACTTGACCGTCCCCACGGGGCACTTCATCACGCCCGCAATCTCTTCGTAACTTAGGTGTTCGCTATACCGCAGGATCAACGTCTCGCGCTGACCGTCCGGCAATTGGGCCACCACCGCCCACAAGCTTTTCTTCCACTCCGCCACTTCGATCGGCGTCTCGGCCGACGGCACGCTCCGTTCGCCCTTGGGGGCCGCCTCCCACGCCGTTCGCAGTTTGCGATTTCGCATTCCCGCGCGCCGCCGCTCACGCCGGTCCAGATTCAGCAGGATTCCGTACAGCCACGTATAAACGTTGCTCCGCCCCTCGAACCGGTCCGCCGACCGCGTCAACACCATGAACGTCTCTTGAGCCAGATCGTCCGCGTCCCAGGGACTCCCCGTCAGCACCAGCGCAGCGCGATGAATCCGCGCAAAATACTCGCGCGTCACCTCGTCGACGTCGATCGACTGCGGCCGAAAGTCACTCACGCGAACGATTCCAGACCGATTGGGGGGCAAACAGACAAAACAGGAGCGACCTGCATTGTAGTCCGCCATGCACCGTCAATCCATAAGTGCCCAGAGCGGGCCAGAAGGTTTAACCGGCGCTTGTCGACTGAAGAATGCGCAGGTTTGGACGTGCGGCAGATTCCGAGGGGGCTAGCCGAACCACGCGGCGGCTATTCATACGCATTTGCCCGATATGTGCCGGAACTCTCGCGGCAGATGACGCAATGCGCCCGGCCGACCACCCGGGCGATCGTGCTCAAATCAGTGGCCGCCCCGGGACTTGAACCCGGACGCCTTGCGGCACAAGATCCTAAGTCCAGCGCGTCTGCCAATTCCGCCACTCTCGCTCGCATTGCGTCCGCGTTGTAATCGCGTTGCCGCCCTCGACTTACGGGCGATTACTCGTCACGCGGCGTTGCGTTGGCATTATAACCGTGAGGGGCCGGCGTGGCCAATGCGTGCAGAAGAATTGCAGAAGATTACCCAGACTAAACCGCTGGTTTTGGGTTAGCCCTTGGACCGAGGCGGCCGGCGGCGCTTCGATTCTTCCTGCATCGTCCAGATACCGAGTGCTCCGGCCTGGCGCAGGGCAGCGGCTGTTTCGTCGAATCTTCGTTGCGTGGCATCGCTCAAGGGGGTGACGCCGCGTTCGTCCCTGGCATTGACGGCCGCTCCTTTTTCGATCAGCGCCTGCACAGTCTCCGTGTGCCCACAGGCGGCCGCCGCGTGCAATGGCGTCGTGCCGTCTGCGTCGTGGATGTTCACGTCAGCGCCACCTTCGACCAATGTTCGAGCTACTATTGTTAGTCCGCGCCCGGCGGCCATATGCAGTGCCGAGAGGCCGCCGTCCACGAGGACATCGGCGTTCGCGCCGGCTGCGATCAGCGCCTTGACGGCTTCCGGATGATCGAACCACACGGCAATATGCAGCGGTGCCATGCCCTCAAATTCAATGTCAGGATCGGCTCCCGATTCGACCAGCTTGCCGATCTCGGCGGAGTCGCCCCTGCGGGCCGCATCAAATAAAAGTCGGGTCTGCCTGTTCATGCGAAGTCGCTACAATAATTCGGCTCCAAGCGTAGCACGGCGTGTGACGAGGCAGTGTTACAGTTCGGTGACAAGTGGCGACTGCCGCATTGGCGGCCGACAGGCTGCCACGGCGATCGAAGCGATTAAGATAGGACAACAAACGGCCCCGCCGGGCGCCGACTAAAGCACTTCGACCATCCGGAATTTGCCAATCGTCTCGTTCACCTTGCGAGCACCTTTTCGTGGGCCGCTGTGACTCGGCGGTTCGGTGAAGTGCGTTGGTTGACCGATGTCGGAGGCAGAGATGTCGGTCGAGCGCCCGGTGAGGCGTCCGGCGTGGCTTCGCACGCGGCGATTGCAAACGATGGCGGTACTGCGTCGTTGCCGAGCATTGGCTCGGACGCAGAACCGAGCCTGCCCCGCCGGATGCGGCTGGTAACCGATTCGGCGGCCGACGTTTCCTTGTGCGGCGCGCGTTCGGGCGCAGCCTCGACCGTGTGCGCGGCGCGAAGCGACTTGATCCGCTCCGCGAGCTCCGTTGCACTTTGTCCGGACTTCGTGCTCTGCTCGGAAGCATGGTTTGAGAGCGCCGCCTTGAGCTGGTCGCGGAGCGTCGCCAGTTGCGACGAGTATGCTTCCTGGGCAAATGGCTGCCCCAATCGCTGCTGGTAGTCCCGCAGTTGCGCTTCGGCGATTCCTAAATCCTGCCGGAGCTCGGCGCATTCGCGGCCGTAGCCGCCGCCAAGCCGTTCGACGGCGTTCCAGATGGCGCGCGGGCCTTGATGCTCGCGCGAGAGGGTGTCGCGCCGGACGGCCTGGCCTTCGAGATAGACATCCGGCGGAAAGCTCGGGTGCAGAATCAGCCCGAACCGTAGCCCGTGGTATGTGCCCAGTGGCACGCGGCGCGGCTCGGATACGCGTACCGGCAGAGTTTCCAGCAGGGCGGCAATCGCGCCCTGGACTTCGCTCATCGCGCAGTTTCGTTCGCCGATCGTGATGCGGTCGCCGAAGAGGTTGATCTGCGTGGCATTGTCCGCATCGAGCTTGGCAACGCGGTCCTTCTTGGCCGCTATGACGCCCGGCAAGTCGCGCAACTTACGACGGGCAACGTATTGTTCGTCCAGGTGATTTTTCTTGAGCACCGCGAGGCGCTGCAACTCGGCGTCGGCCTCGGCCAATGTGAGCACGGCCGGGTTGCCGGAAGCAATCGCCTTCACTTCGGCATAGGAGAGTTCCTGGCCGCCGATGTCCTCGGCGCGGCGCTGGCTGCTTTCGCCCGTCATGACTTGCGTGATAAAGCGGGCCTTGGTCTCGCCATTGGGCGAGAGTAAATCGACGACCGCAATCTTTTCCGACACGCCTACCGAGAAGCGGCATACCGCCGCGCACCCAGAGGTTAGCGGGGTATTGAGCAGATCGACCTGGACCAATCTATCGAAAAAGCCAATCTCGGGCTGAGCAACGGGCCTGGCCGCGGCAGGCTGCGATGCCACGAACACATACAATGACAGGCCCACGCCCGCGAAAATGATTTTAGAAAACTGCGTCATATTATTTCTCCCATAAATGTGTGTAAGGTTAATAATACCAGTTGTGTATGACAGATTGATGACGGCGAGTCGTTCTTTTGCGCCATAGGCTACTAACCTATTGTTTACACTTGATTCTATTTCCATCGGTATCGATCACGTCGTCACCCGCCACGACGCGGGACTCCAACAATGCGACCGCGAAGGAAATCGCATTGGACGTGCATAATGGAATGGAAAGGGAGCGGCAGGCGAAAAACAAGGCGAACCCGGCCAAAATTGGCGGCGACGCGGACGCCAGGAAGGTGCCGAAAGTTATCGAGCTTCTCGACAAGGCCCTGATGGATAACGCCGCCCGCAAGTTTAAGGATCCGGCGTACCAAGCGCCCGAGCGGCCAACCGAAGGGCCTTCGCCGCCGGCCATACCGCGCGCGAATGAGGTGGACCGCAATCGCTGAACTGACGGCGGAGCCTGGGAGCACCCGGCGGCGAAGCCGATGCGCTGTAGCTGTCCATTCTCTGAAACCGGCGCTGCGTGATTTGGCTGAGCCGGTTAT
>JBBDYI010000293.1:0-15413 GCA_040901705.1 Pirellulales bacterium
ATGAGTGATGAGTGATGAGTGATGAGTGATGAGTGATGAGTGATGAGTGATGAATTACGGACGGCGGAACACGCTGCGTTGCACCCGCTCATCGTTCATCACTCATCAATCATCGCTCATCAGTAGTATTCCCCACCTATTCTCCCTACCTGGCTCAAGCCCAGAATTATACTACGTTCCGGCGTCACCGAGAGTGCCACGCTGACAATGGTATGGCGGCCCGCTCGGCGTTAAACTGCCCGGCATGGACAATGCTCGCATCGCCGACACGTTCGACCACATCGCCGATCTGCTGGAATTCACCGCCGCGAACCCGTTCCGCGTGAGGGCATATCGCAACGGCGCGCGGACGGTCCGCGACCTGAGCGAGCCGGCGGCGGCAATTCTCGCCGACGAGAATCGCTCGCTCACCGACATCGACGGCATCGGCAAAGATCTTGCCGAAAAGATCGCGGCGCTGGTGGCCGGCGAGAAAATTCCGCTGCTCGAAGAACTTTCGGCCAAAGTCCCCGAAAGTGTGCTGGCCTTGATGCGGATTCCCGGCGTCGGGCCGAAGAAAGCTGCGGCGCTGTTCAAGGAACTCGGCGTCACAACGCTCGACCAGTTGCGGTCCGCCTGCGAGGCCGGCCGCGTGCGAGGTCTCAAGGGTTTTGGCGAAAAGACCGAGCAAACGATCCTCGCTGGGCTGTCTCTCGCCGAGCAAGCGGGCGTGCGGATGCTGTGGGCCGACGCCGACGTCGAGGCCCAGCGCGTGCTGGCTCATCTGCGAGAATGCACGGGCGTGCGGCAACTCGAAATGGCGGGCAGCTACCGCCGTGGCCGCGAAACGGTCGGCGATCTCGATGTGCTGGCCGTGGCCGACGACGTCGACGCCTTGATGGACTGCTTCGCCGCGCTCGACGACCTCGACACCGTGATCGGCCGCGGCGACACGAAGATGTCGGTGCGGCTGCGGTCCGGCGTGCAGATCGACCTCCGCGTCGTGCCGGAAGAGTCGTTCGGCGCGGCCCTGTTGTATTTCACCGGCTCGAAAGACCACAACATCGTGCTGCGTTCGATGGCGAAACAGGTGGGCCTGAAGATCAACGAGTACGGCGTATTCCGCGGAGAGAAGTCGATCGCCGGCCGCACGGAAAAAGAGGTCTACGCCACGCTCGGTCTGCCTGTTTTTCCGCCGGAACTGCGCGAAGCACGCCGCGAGTTCGATTGGGCCGCCGCGGGCGAGTTGCCGACGCTGATCGAAGTGGACGACATCGTCGGCGATCTGCACATGCACACGCACGCCACCGACGGCCGCGCGTCGATCGAGGAGATGGCCGCCGCCGCCAAGCGGCGTGGCCTCAAGTACATCGCCATCACCGACCACTCCAAGCGCGTCTCGATGGCCAACGGCCTCGACGGCAAGCGAGCGCTGGCGCAGTGGAAGGAGATCGACGAGATCAACGCGCGGGCTGACGACAGCTTCCTGATTCTCAAAGGCATCGAGTGCGACATTTTGGAAAAAGGCGGCATGGACTTGAGCGACGACGTGCTGGCCGAGGCCGATTGGGTGGTGGCCAGCGTTCACTACGGCCAGAACCAGCCGCGCGAGCAAATCACTGAACGGATTCTCGGCGCGCTCGAGAACCCGCACGTCTCGGCGATTGCCCATCCGACCGGCCGGCTGATCAATCGCCGCAAGCCGTACGAAGTCGACCTGGAAGCCGTGTTCGCTGCCGCCAAAAAGCACCACAAGCTGCTGGAACTCAACGCCAATCCGCAGCGGCTCGACCTCGACGACGTCGCCTGCGCTGCGGCCAAGGACCGCGGCGTGCCGATCGTCATCAACACCGACGCCCACAGCACGGATGGCTTGAAAGTACTGCGGTACGGCATTCTTCAAGCCCGGCGTGCGGGTCTGACGAAGCACGACGTGGCGAACGCGCGGAGTTGGACACAGATGAAAAAGCTGCTGCGGAAGTAAGAAGTAAGCGGAACAAGCATACGCTCAATTGGAGTTGATTTGCGCCGCGTCAGTCGCTGGCTGTTGCTTCGCCGGTGTGTGCGGCGCGATCCGGCCGCATTGATGTGAGGTCGATCTGCGTTGGCTCGCCGCGGATCAGCCGCGCGACGACGACGGCCGTGCCGGTGGAAAGCGTGAGGCCGCTGCGGAAATGGCCCGCAGCGCAGAAGGCGTTCGTCACGCCAGCAATCGGGCCAATGAGCGGCAAACCGTCGGTCGTGGCGGGTCGGAGGCCAGCCCAAGTCCGCTCGATCGTCGCTTCGGCGAGGCCCGGCGCGAGCGATGTCGCCAAATCGATCAGGCCCTGCACGCCGGCGGCAGTATTGCGCGAGTCGAAGCCGACGTCTTCCTCGGTCGAGCCGGCCAACAACCGGCCGTCGTCGCGGGGCACCAGATAGCGGAGGCCGTCGTTGACGACGTGGCGGAGGATCGGCGCAGGCATGCGGAACAGAACAATCTGGCCGCGGATCGGTTTGACGCCGAGGCGAACGCCGAACGGGCGGAGCAGACCGCCGCTCCATGCGCCGGATGCGACGCAATACGCTGCCGCCGAGAGCGTGCCGACGTTCGTGACGACGCCCGTGACGACGTTCGTGATGACGTTCGTGACGACGCCGGCAACGCGGTCGCCGCGCGTTTCGAACGCCGTGCATTCGACGCCGGCACGGATTTCCACCCCGAGGCGATGGCACGCGGCGAGCAAGGCCTGCAGATGCCGCGGGTTGCGGAGTTGGGCCTCGTCGCGAAGCAGATACGCCGCGAGAATCGGCGCGGCGCCGTTGGCGCAAAGCGCCGGCTCGCAGCGAGCAACCGCCGCGGCGTCGAGCTGTTCGCAGGCGATGCCGAGTCTCCGCCAAACGATGGCCTGATCGGCGAGCGCATCGACTTCGGCGAGAGAGTGAGCGACGTAAATGCCGCCGCAGCGACGGTAGCCGTTGTCGACGCCGGTCAGTTCGCGTAACTCATCCGCCCAACGCGGATGCAGTTCACAACTCAGCGCGGCGAGTTGCTCATATCCATCGCGGGCAGTCGCCACATTGGCCGGCGGCAAAATGCCCGCCCCCGCCCAAGAAGCTTCGCGGGCTGGCGGTCCGCGGTCGATGACGGTGACGCTCTGTCCGCCGCGGGCCAGTTCATAGGCCAGCGACAGCCCAATCACGCCGCCGCCGATGATCAAGCAATCGTTCATGACGGATGGTTCGCAACGCACCGACGTCAGTTGCCAACGAAATAGCGCATCAGTCGATAGCCTTCATCAAACGCCAGCGTCGAACGCGCAGATGTCGGATCGTCGTAGGTATGGTATTCGTCGGGCGTGACGCCGCTGCCCGCGACGGCAAACGGCACCGCGCCGTGGCTGTGCGTTTTTGTGCGTAGCGGCGTGGGATGGTCGGGCGTGACGAGGATGCGGTAGTCGCCGGATTGCTTGAGCGCGGCGTGGAGCGGGCCGACGATGTGGCGGTCGATCTCTTCGAGGGCCTTGATTTTCGCCGCCGCGTCGCCTTCGTGCGAGGCTTCGTCCGTGGCTTCGACGTGAACGCATACGATGTCGTTGTCCGCAAGAGCTTCGATGGCGTAGCGGCCCTTGGCGGCGTAGTCGGTGTCCGTGTAACCCGTCGCGCCGGGCACTTCGATCCGTTTCCAGCCGATCAGCGCGGCCAAGCCGCGGAGGAGGTCGACGGCGGTAATCATCGCGCCGCTTAGTCCATAAACTTCGGCAAAGGGAGCGAGTTTGGGCGTGCGACCGAGTCCCCACAGCCAGACGTTGGTCGCCGGCAGCTTGCCTTGCTCGCGGCGGCGGACGTTGACCGGATGATCGGCAAACAAGCCGACGCTTTCGCTCATCAGGCGATTGAGCAGCGAACTGCCGGGTCCGCGCGGGTAATCGTCGAGCACCGACTTATCGGTCAAATCGTGCGGCGGCGTGGCCCGCGTGTCGGGCGAGAATGGGGCCGCCTTCGTCGCGCCGCGGTAGAGCAGCAGGTTGCGATAGCTCACGCCGGGCGTGAATTCGAGCGTCTCGTCGCCGAGGTGTTGCTGGGCCGTGGCCAGCAGTTCGCGGGCTTCCTCGGTCGATATGTGCCCGGCGGTGAAGTCGCGCATCGATTGGTCCGCGACCGTGACGAGATTGCAGCGGACCGCCCAATCGTTGGGGCCAAGCTCGATGCCTTGGGCGGCCGCTTCCAGCGGGGCGCGGCCGGTGAAATGTTCGAGCGGGTTGTAGCCGAGCAGACTGAGGTTGGCGACATCCGATCCGGGCGGCAGCGACGCGGGGACGTGATTCGCCCGGCCGACGACGCCCAGGCGAGCGACTTCGTCCATCGCGGGCACATTGGCGGCCTCCAGCGGCGTCCTCCCGCCGAGCGACGCCTGTGGTTCGTCGGCGCAACCGTCGGGAATGATGATGGCGTATTTCATGGGGACTTGTTTTTCGCGTGCCGAATTCGTCGCAACGCCGTCGACAAAATCGGCGGCTCGCCCTAGGGCATCGCTGATTGTCCCCGTTGCCTCGACCGTTGGTCAAGGGCCGGCGCGCGGAATGGCGATCAACAAAGTGCTACCGCTTGCGAAACCGCGTTCGCGCAAGTACCAGCATGCTGGCGACCGCCGCAAGCGCGAACGTGCCCGGTTCCGGAATCGGCGTCACCGCGATGTCAATGTCCCACGGATGAAACGGCGCGGCGCCGCTGGCGATCGTGATGAACGGTGCGCCGCCGTTCTTGTGCCCCGCGCCGACGAGGCGTCCGTCGCCGTCGGCCCAGTACAGCGCGGAGGTCGCGTCGTGCAACACCAGTCCGTGCGGCTGGACGAGACCGGCGGGTCCGTAAAGCGTTTCCCGCGATCCGCCGCCGAGATTCTCGCGCTGCACGAGCGACGTGTCGCGGTCGTTCCAATAAATCTTGCCGGCCGCCGCGTCGAGCACAACGTCGCGCGTCCGAGTAAGCCCCGTAACGATGTTCTCCACCGCAGACCCGTTGGCGAGATTCGCGCGATGAATGACGCCCGAGTCGAAGTCGGACCAGTAAATCTTTCCGCCTGCCGGATCGAGTTCAAGAAAGTATGGCGCGGTCGTGTTGCCGGCGGCCGGAAGATTCACCACGGTCTCGACGCCGCTGCCGTCGAGGTTCGCCCGGCGAATCCAATCCAGGTCTCGGTCGGCCCAATAGACCTTGCCGGCGGCGAGATCGAGTTCGACGTCGGCGGGAAACGCGAGGTTCGCGCTCACGATCGTCTGCGCGTTGGAGCCGTCGAGATTTGCGCGGCGAATCAGGTTCGTGCCGTTCTCGGCCCAATACATCCAACCGCCGCCGCTATCGATGGCAATGCCGCGTGGATCGACGCCCGCGCCCAACGACAGCACCACCTGGCGATCGGTCCCGTCGAGGTTCGAGCGATAAATTCGCGAATCGTCGTTATCGGTCCAATACAACGCGTCGGCAGTCGCAGGCGCCGGCGTCGCGACTGCGGCAAAGACAGCGACGATCCACAACCACATCGAAGAACGTTTCGTCATCTCGTTGACCCTCTCGTCTGCGAACTGGCGTTGGCTATCCATGCGGTGAAGAACCTCGATCCTATTGGGGGATGGTTCAGAGTGTATCCCCGACGGTGGCTGTTTGCAAGCGGAACCGCGGCGGCTGATGATCAAATCCTGTTCGCATCGAAATGCGCCAACAGTGGGCCTTTTCAGAAGCCAACCCCAATATGCCCAAGCGAGCAACGAACGGCCCGTTAGCCATTACGGCGGCTTCACAAAGGACGCATGGAAAAGCCCGCGCGAAGGTCTCACAGTGTAATGGCATAAAACCAAGAAGACGCGTTCTCTGCGACCTCTGCGTACGCTCCGCGTACTCTGCGTTAAAAAAACAACCAACTCAAATCTGCAAGGATTACGCGACCGCGCGTATCGAGGTATGCTCTCGTTTCCCGTCTTCCATCCTTGTCGCGCCTCGCGATCGTACCGCCGTGTACTCGGACTGGCCGCGCCGTTGCGATCTCGCTGCGAAACGATCCCGCCGGAGCCGTATTGTCATGTCGCTCTCATTCATCGGTTGCACTATTCGTCGGCTCACCGGCATTGCACGCAACGATCCCACCGCGGAAAGCGCCTTCCGCCGTGCCGCGTCGAAGTGCATGTTTTCGCTGGCGGCGTTTTCGCTCATCTTTTTAGCCGGCGGCTGCAGCGGCGAACCGCCGAAACGCGACGTGATTCGCCCCGTGCGGGTTGTCCGCGTCGGTGAAGACGCCCTCGGTTCGGGCCGAGCTTTGCCGGGCATCGCCGCCGCCATCGACGCCGTCGAGATGTCGTTCCGCGTCAGCGGGCCATTGGTTGCCTTCGACGCCGACGAAATCGGCAAGTCGGTCAAAAAAGGCGAACTGCTCGCCCAGGTCGACCCTCGCGACTTCGATGTCCGGCTCCGCGACGCGCAGGCCAATCTCGCCAAAGCCCGTAGCGAGCTAACGGCGATGACCCGAGCCCGGCCCGAAGAGATCGAACAACTCAAGGCCGCGGTCTCACGGGCCGAAGCCGCAGTGCGGTTCGCTCGCGCCGAAGTCGCCCGCAGCGAGCCGCTGGCCAAAAGCAATACAATCGCCAAAGCGGAGTTCGAATTGATCGTCGCGAAAAAAGACCTGGCCGAGGCCGATCTCGTCCAGGCCCAGGAGTCGCTCAAGATCGGCGAGCAGGGCGCACGCAAGGAAGACATCGATGCCAAGCAAGCCGCAGTCGTGTCGCTGCAAGCGGCCCTCAAGACGGCCCAAGATCAACTGAACGACACGAAGCTTCTCGCTCCGTTCGACGGTTCGGTGGCGGCGACCTACGCCGAGAATTTCGAACTCGTGCAGGCCCGACAGCCGATCCTGCGATTGCTCAACACGGCCGAATTGAAAATGAAGGTCGACGTGCCGGAGCAATCCATCGCCCGCGTGCCGCAGGTCACCGAAGTCGAAGTCACGTTCAACGCGTTTCCGGACAGCCCGATTCCCGCGCGGGTAAAGGAAATCGGCAGCGAGGCATCCTCCACCACGCGGACCTACCCCGTCATTCTCGCCTTCACGCCGCCGCCGGGCCTGCCCATTCGGCCCGGCATGACCGGTTTCGCCCGCGGCAAGGGCGCTCCACCGCCGGACGCGGCCGACCCATCGCAGAAACCGACATTCATCGTGCCGGCCAGTGCCGTGTTGCTCGAAGACGGCAAGCGCAGCGTCTGGGTGGTCGACGAAAAGTCGAAGAAAGTCAGCCGACGGTCGGTCGAACTGCAAGACATGACGCAATTCGGACTTCGCATCACCGGCGTCGAGTCCGGCGAATTGGTCGTCTCCGCCGGAGCGCACTATCTGGCCGAGGGGCAGCAGGTGCGTCTCGAAGCATCCGCGCCGTCTACGGATAAACCGTCCACCGATAATTCATCGGCCGAGGCATCGCCAAAACAGGCCAACGCGGAGGCCCCGCGATGAGCATTGCCCAAACCGCGATCCGAAAACGAGTCGTCACAGCCTTCAGCACGCTGCTGCTCTGCGTCGGCGGGTTGGCAATGTTCTTCACGCTCGGCCAGCTCGAAGACCCCGAGTTCACTATCAAAAACGCCACGGTCACGACGACCTATCCCGGCGCCAGCGCCGCCGAGGTCGAACTGGAAGTCTCCGACCGGATCGAAATGGCGATCCAAAAGATGCCGCAACTCAAGAAAGTCGAGTCGGTGTCGAAGCCCGGCCTGTCGATCGTCAAGATCGAAATACGTTCGAGTTATTCTTCCGAACAGCTTCCGCAAATCTGGGACGAGCTGCGCCGCAAAGTCACCGATGTCGCTTCGTCGCTGCCGCCGGGTACGAGCGAGCCGCTCGTCGGCGACGACTTCGGCGACGTCTACGGGTTTCTGCTCGCCGTGACCGCCGACGGCTTCGACTACGCCGAGCTGGAAACTTACGTCGACGCGATCAAGAAGGAGCTGAGCGTCATCGATGGCGTCGCCCGCGTCGAGATCTGGGGCCTGCCGCGGCGGTGCATCTATCTCGACGTGGCCCAGGCCCGATTGTCGCAGCTTGGCCTCACCGTCGACGACATCCAACGTGCCCTGTCGCAGCAGAATCTCGTCGTCGACTCCGGCGGTTTCGATCTCGGCGACGACCGGTTCCGCATCGAACAAACCGGCGCGTTCCGCTCGCCCGAGGACATCGCCAACCTCGTCGTCCGCGGCACGGACCTCTCGCAACAGCAAGTCACCGACGAGTTGCTGCGGATCGGCGACATCGCCACCGTCCGACGCGGATACGTCGAACCGCCGGCCAACCGCATGCGTTACAAAAACCGCCAGATCGGCTCGGCGAATCTGCCGACCGTGGGCATTTCCGTTTCCAACGTGTCGGGCGTCAACATCGTCGATCTCGGCGCGCGGCTCGACCGGCGTCTGGAGGAGCTGCGCGGCATTCTGCCAGTCGGCATCGAGTTCGAGAAAGTCGCCTGGCAGGCCGAACTGGTCGAAGAATCGATCGACGCCTTCGTGATCAGCCTCATGCAGGCCGTGGCGATCGTCGTCGCTGTGCTGTGGATCGCGATGGGCTTTCGCACCGCGGCGATCGTCGGCATGACCGGGTTGCTGTTCGTCATCGTCGGCACGTTCATGGTCATGAAACTGTGGGGCATCGACTTGCAACGAATGTCGCTCGGCGCGCTGATCATCGCGATGGGCATGATGGTCGACAACGCCATCGTCGTCGCCGACGGCGTCCTCGTCCGCATGGCCCGCGGCATGGACCGCTTAAGCGCGGCGGTCGAGGCGGCGACGCAGCCGGCATTTCCGTTGCTCGGCGCGACCGTCATCGCTGTGATGGCCTTTTTTCCGATCTACATGTCGACCGAAGGGGCCGGCGAGTATTGCGCCTCGCTATTTCAAGTCGTCGCCATCTCGCTGATGCTCAGTTGGATCATGTCGGTCACGATCGCGCCGCTGATGTGCATGTGGCTGCTGCCCGATCCGAAAACGACCGGCGGCGACGAATACGGCGGCCGATTTTACGACCTGTTTCGCGGCGTGCTGCACTTCGCCATTGCCCGCCGATACGTCGTGCTGGCCCTGTTCGTCGGTTTGCTCGTGGCGGCGATGAGCGCCTTTCCGCTGATCGACAAGACGTTCTTCCCCGATTCGGCCCGGCTGCAAATTATGATCGACTATTGGGCGCCCGAAGGCACGGCGATCGAGACCGTCTCGCGCGACATGCAGGGCATCGAGGATCACATCATCGAGCAATCGGGCGTCGAAAGCGTCACGTCGTTCGTCGGCCAAGGACCGCCACGGTTCTATTTGCCGGTTGAGCCGGAGTTGCCCAATCCGGCGTATGGTCAGTTCGTCGTCAACGTGGAATCGCTCGCCGACCTCAATCGCTTGATTCCCGAACTCGACGGCTGGCTCGAAGAAAACGTCCCGCAAGCCAACCCGGTCGTGCGGCGCTACGGTCTCGGCCCCAGCAAAACCTGGACGGTCGAAGCCCGCATCAGTGGGCCGGCGATCACCGACGCCGACGAACTGCGCGGCTACGCGGACGAAGCAGTCGAAATATTCAGCCAGAGTCCGCTGGCCAGCGTCGTCCGCACCAACTGGCGACAGCCGGTGAAGAAAGTCGTCGCCGACTACGCCCAGGAGCAAGCCCGTTGGTCGTCCGTTTCTCGCGAGAACATCGCCCAGGCGACCCGCCGCGCGTACGACGGCTACGTCGTCGGCCAGTATCGTGAGCAGGACAAGCTCTACCCGGTGATGGTCCGGCACGACGCCGCGGAGCGAAAGAACCTGCCCGGTTCGATCGAGGTGTTGCAGGTGCAGCCGTCGGTGTCGAGCCAGCCGGTGCCGCTGGCCCAAGTGACGCGATCGGTCGACGTCGATTGGGAGGACAACCAGATTTGGCGATACGCCCGCCGCCGCACGATCACCGTGCAAGCCCGTACCAGCGACGGCGTCGCCGCCACGCGGCTGCTCGAAGACATCCGGCCCGACGTCGACAAATTCGCCGCCACGCTGCCGGCCGGCTATCGCGTCGAATGGGGCGGCGAATACGAAAGCTCGCGAGATTCACAGGCGTCGTTGATCCCCGGCATGATTCCGGCGGGTCTGCTCGTGGCGCTGTCGCTCGTCGCGCTGTTCAACTCGTATCGCCCGCCACTGATTATCGTGGCGGTCGTGCCGTTCGCGATGATCGGCGTGAACGTCGGCCTGCTCTCGACCGGCCAACCGCTCGGCTTCGTCGCCCTGTTGGGCGTAATGAGTCTGGCCGGCATGATGATCAAGAACGCCATCGTGCTAATCGACGAGGTCAATGCGCTCAAGAGCGTTGGCAAGTCCGACTACGACGCCGTAATCGGCGCGGCCGTGTCGCGGTTGCGGCCCGTCGCTCTCGCCGCCGGCACCACCGTCCTCGGCGTCGTGCCGCTGCTCCCCGACGTGTTCTGGGTGTCGATGGCCGTAGCAATCATGTTCGGCCTGGCCTTCGGCACGCTGCTCACGATGATCCTGATTCCAGCACTCTACGCGATCGCGTTCCGCTTGCCGCGACGTTGAGTTGACCGCAATTGAGTTGACTGTAGTTGAGTTGATTGTAGTTGAGTTGACTGTAGGAGGCGAATCCCTTCGCCGAAAGCAGCGCCTCACGCCGCGCGAAGTATCGAACGCGCCGGGCGAGCCGCGACCCTGGGCCGCGACAACCGTGCCGCCAATTGGCCGACCGTTTCCACGTGCAGCCCGCCTTGCATGCGGCAACGTTGGACGTGGGCCAGCACGCGATCGAGCACGGCGACCGTTTCCGGCCGCGACAGATCGGCGTGAAGGTGACACACCGACGCCGTGCGGATGGCCCGGTTGATCTCGCGTTCGGCCTGGCGAGCGGCATTCGTCCACCACGAACCGGCAGATGAGAGCGACGAGGTAATGTCGACGCTCCAGATGCCAAATCGTAACGCTTGCGGTTGCCCGGCGCTACGTTGGCGCGTGCCTTCTCTGACGACCGCGCGAACGCCATACTTCGTCGCCACGTCGAGATGCGCCGGCAAACCGTGGCGACCGGTGATCAGCGTCGGCATGGCAATGCCGGCGTCGAGCGCTGCCGAGAGGCGTTCGGCCAGCGCGACCGCGAACCGGCCACGGCTGACGTTCGGTCCGGCCCAAACTGCCTCGGCCGACCAGGCTAGCTCGTTTCCGCCGGCGGCGTTGATGTGCAAAGCGTCGGCGACTTGCGCCAGACTCGTTCCAAAGGCCACGCCCCAGGTGGCGGCCACTTGATGCGATCGAACGCGGCGAATGACACTCGCTACGTTGTCGAACGCCGCGCGGCCACGCGCCCGCGTAAGCAGCGCCGGCAATTCGACCGTCAATACGAGCACGGGTGGCTTATTGGTTTGCTTGGACATGAGCGGTGGTCCTCCTGACCGAATGTTGCTCGAAAGACGGTGCGGCCGTTTGGGATCGCGGTGGTTTTGGGTCGCCGTGGTTTTGGATAACCGCGGCCGCTCACCTGTGCATTACGTGCATCCGTCGCTACGTACTGCGGCAAGTTTCCGCGCGCGACGCAGTTCGCCGCCGCCAGAAACGTAGTCGGCCAGTGGCAAACGGACGAATCAGCGATTTCGATTCCACGGCTTGATTTCCCAAAGCATGACACGTGTAATGGACATTCGGGCAAGCGAAGCCCTGCCGGTCGTGCGCGGCGTGACGTGCGGCTAGCCGCGGGGCCGTTGGATTCTCTAACCTCAAAACCGTTATGAATTACCGAAACTTCGTCGATGCGTGTCGGTGTCTCGTTCTTCCGCGGCATGTGCTGGGCCGCGCGTTGAAGTTTGCGGCTGCGGTGGGCGTATTGGCGGTTCTTCTTGCGCCGCCGGCAAAGAATTCGCTGCTTGCCCAACCGGACGAGACGCCGGCCGCCAAACGTGACGACGGCCACCTGCGGTTGCACGCCCGCACGCGCGTCGAAACCGCCAAAGGCAGCGGCCGATTTCACACTATCGAGAAGCAACTCGACTGGCGGGCCAACGAAACGGCGGTCGTCGTGTGCGACATGTGGGACGACCACTGGTGCCGCGGCGCGGCGGCCCGTGTGGCGGAAATGGCCCCGCATATGAACGAGTTTCTCATGGCCGCGCGTCGCCGCGGAGCGCTCATCATCCACTGTCCCAGCGAGTGCATGGAGTTCTACAAAGACACGCCGCAGCGCCGCCGGGCGATGGCCGCCGCCAAAGTCGAGACATCGCGGCCGCTGGAGCGGTGGTGCGGGCTGGATAAGGACCGCGAAGCCGCCTTGCCGATCGACGATGCCGACGGCGGCTGCGATTGCGACCCGCAATGCAAGCACGGCGCGCCGTGGAAGCGGCAAATCGCCACGCTCGAAATCGCCGCCGAAGATGCCATCACCGACAACGCCGAAGCGTATTACCTGATGCGCGAGCGGGGCATCAAGAACGTCGTCGTCCTCGGCGTGCACGCCAACATGTGCGTCCTCGGCCGGCCGTTTTCGATTCGGCAAATGGTCTACCAGGGCCAGAACGTCGTGCTCGTGCGCGATCTGACCGACACCATGTACAACTCGCGGTCGAAGCCGATAGTGAGTCACTTCACCGGCACCGATCTCGTCGTCGAGCATATCGAGCGCCACTGGTGCCCCACGATCTTGAGCACGGACCTCGCCGGAGATAAAGAATTTCGTTTCGCCGAAGACAAACGGCCAACGGTCGCCGTGTTGATGGCCGAAGACGAATACGAAACCGAACGGACGCTGACCGACTTCGCCCGCGAGCATTTGGCCAAGGACATGCGAACGTCGCTGATTTACGGCAACGAGAAGGATCGCGACGACGTGCCCGGCATCGAGGCGATTCGCCATGCCGACGTGCTGCTGGTAAGCGCGCGTCGGCGAGTTCTGCCCACGGAACAGTTGAAGGCCGTCCGCGACCACGTCGCCGCCGGCAAGGGCGTCGTCGGCATCCGCACGGCCAGCCACGGATTTTCCGTGCTCGGCAGCCGCAAAGTCGAATCCGGCCGCGACGTCTGGCCTGAGTTCGACCACGACGTCCTCGGCGGGAACTACACCGGTCACTACGGGCAAGACGACAAGGCGAAGGACCAAACGGTCGTCCGCATCGTCCCGGCGGCCGCCGATCACCCGATCCTTCACGGCGTCGGCACCAAGGAGTTCGCCGCCGCCGGATTCGGCTCGCCGTCGTGGCTTTACAAAGTCTCGCCGCTCGCCGCCACCGCCACGCCGCTGTTGATGGGCCGGGCCGGCGACAACGCTGCCGAACCGGTCGCGTGGACCAATCGCGCGGGCAAGTGCCGAGTCTTCTACACGTCGCTCGGCCACAAGGACGATTTCAAGAACCCGGCGTTCGTCCGCCTGCTCGAAAACGGCGTCCGTTGGGCGGCCGCAAAGCAATGATCGACTGCCCTGCGCCCTCATCCTCTGTCGATACGACCCCGCCACACACCGAGCGCCGCGTGGTACATTACGCCGGTCGCGTGCAGGGAGTCGGCTTTCGTTACTGCGCTCGGCAAACGGCCGATGGCTTCGCGGTGTCGGGCTTCGTCCGCAATCTGCCGGATGGCCGCGTCCATTTGGTCGTCGAGGGTGAATCGGCGGTACTCGAGGCGTTTCTTGCGGAATTGGCGGCGCGGATGGGCCGCAACATTCGCCACACCGAAGACCAGGCGGAAGCCCCAACCGGCGAGTTCTCCGCGTTCGAGATTCGTTTTTAGCCGCCGGCACGGATAGAATTCCCCGTTCGCGTGCTCGACGCCCGTCGCGCGTTCGACAACTCTCGCTGCATTCCGTTTTTCTCGATCTTCGTCTCATGCCGCTCGCCTTTCTTGTCGAAAAACCCGAACTTTGGCTGCCCGGCCCGTGGCTGGTCTGCGTCGGCGTGGCGATTGCTTTGTTGATCCTGGCGATCGTGCTGGGCGTTTCTCGGATCGTATCGCATCGGTCGGCGGCGCTATTGTGGAGCGTCGTCTGCGAGCGGACCATGCAATGGGCGCTCGGCTGGGCGGCGTGTCTGGCCGTGGTCGCCGTGGTCGGGGCGTTTCTCGTGCCGACGACGATCTCGCTCGGCGTGGCCGAGTCGCTGTTGCGGATTCCGCTCGTGCGGTCGGCTCAATGGGACGTGACCATACCCGCCGGCGTCGATCGCATGAACGTCGAGATTCGCGTCCCGCTCGCCGACATCGACGCCATGACGATGTCCAGCGAACAGCCGCTGACCATCGACAACACGGTCGCCGAAGGCAACGGCCCGGAAAACATCTACTACGTTAAGCCAGATCAGCCGGCCGAGTGGGAGCGGCAAATCAACCCCATCGACCGCCGGCTGCCGGTCTGGACCGTCACGAACACCAACGCCAACGCCGCCGTGCTGTCGATCGACATCGATGCCGGCATCGAGTATCCGCAGGCATACACGGTGCTAATCGCCGCGGGCACGCTGTTGTTCGTCGTTGCCGCCTACGTGCTGGTTCGCGTCGCCATGCCAAAGGTTTCCGCCATCGCGATGGCCAGCGCTCAGGAAACCATGTCGCAGTGGCTGTTCGCCCTCGTCATGCTCATCGGCGTGCTGCTGCTCAAGCCGGTGCTGCTGCCGGTGCCGTCGTTGATGCACATTCCGTACAACACCTTCGGCGAAGACATCAAGATGCTCAAGCAAGGCGGCGTGCGGGTCGTCGCCGTGCTGGCGACCATCGTCGCCCTCTGGTCGGCCAGCATGTCGATCTCGGAAGAACTCGAAGGCCGCACCGCGCTCACGCTGCTATCCAAACCGGTCAGCCGCCGGCAGTTCATCCTCGGCAAGTTCTTGGGCATCGTGTGGCCCGTCGTCGTGATCACGCTCGTGCTCGGCAGTCTGCTCCTGTGGACCGTGGCCAGCAAAGTCGTCTACGACATGCGCGAAAGCCCGCTGGACATCGACGTGACGTGGCAGCTTTGCCATGCAGAGATGGCCCGCACGGCCCCGGCGCTGCTGCTCGGCTTCTTCAGCACGGTCGTGCTCTCGGCGATCAGTGTCGCCCTCTCGACGCGGCTCCCCATGCTGGCGAATCTCGTCGTCTGCGCATCGATCTACGCCCTCGGCCATCTCGCGCCATTGGTCGTACAGTCGTCCGCAGGCAAGTTTCCGATCGTCACATTCGTCGGCCAGTTGATCGTAACGATCCTGCCCGTGCTCGACCATTTCGACGTCCCCGGCGCAGTAGTCGGCAACGCCGACGTGCCGGCGAGCTATCTGGCCTGGTCGGGCCTATACGCCGCGCTGTACAGCACCACGGCGATCGTCTTTGCACTCGCAATGTTCGAGGACCGCGATTTGGCATAGTAGGCGTAGGGTGGGCTGTGCCCACCCCTTTCAAGCTGTCATTGCTGGCGTTTTTTCCGCAGGTTTTGTTCGGCG
>JBBDYI010000294.1:0-15309 GCA_040901705.1 Pirellulales bacterium
ATCACGATCTCACCAAGCCAACCAAGAAGCAGGTAAATCAAGAAGTGCCGCTCGCGTTAGTCGCCGCGATTCAACGAGAGGCAGCTCAGCAAGCCCCAGCTCGAACTTCAACGAAGAATCAGGCCACGTGAAGTTTTTTGGGGAGGTATTGCCGTGTGCTTTGCCTTACCGCTCCGGCGCACGCACCAGTGGGTGTTCGGCGTGCTGGCGTTCGAATGCAAGTCGGTCGATCCGCGGTTGTAGCCGTTGGTTAGAAATATCCATTCCAACACTCAACCGCCGCGCTCGACACGCCGGGCCTTCGTGGATTACGATTTATGCAGCGGCGGGTTCGCTTCGCCGTCCGCATTTCCACCGAACGTGCCCTAACGTGAAGGAAACCGCCATGACAGCGCGTGAAAACTCCGCCGATGCGTCCGCCCGATCCGCTGGTTCCCAGACCGATCGCCGCGACTTTTTGAAAACCGCCGGGGCGACCGCCGTTGTGGCTGCGGCTTCGGCGAGCATCGGCCCGACGATTCTTGGGGCTGCCGACAAGGCCGGATCGAAGCTGCCGGTCGTCGGGTCGGGCGAGCACGCTTACGAGTGCCATCACGGCTGGGGCGAGTTGCCGGACAATCTCAAATGGGAAACCACTCACGGCGTCGCCGTCGACGCGGCCGGCAACATCTACATCACCTACCAGGGCAGCGGCGCGATTCGCGAGCACAAGGATACCGTCGTCGTGTTCGACGCCGACGGCAAGTTCATCCGCTCGTTCGGCGCGGAATACTACCACGGCGGGCACGGCATCGACGTCCGCAACGAAGGCGGCGAAGAGTTTTTGTACCTGTGCGACTTCCACCATCACATCGTCACCAAGACGAATCTCAAGGGCGAGATCGTGTGGCGGAAGGAATTCCCCACCGAGCCGGACGTATACAAGGACGCCGGCGGGTATCGGCCCACCAACGTGGCCTTCGCGCTCGACGGCGGGTTCTACATCGGCGACGGCTACGGATCGCACTACATCCATCAATACGACAAGGACGCCAAGTGGGTCCGCACGTGGGGCGGCGAAGGCGTCGAGCCGGGCAAGTTCCGAACGCCGCACGGTCTGTGGCTCGACGATCGGCCGGGCCGCGAGCCGTCGCTGGTGGTCGCCGATCGGGCGAACGCGCGGCTGCAATACTTCACGCTCGACGGCAAACCCCTGAGCATGATCGACGAAGTCTCGTTCCCGGCTCACTTCGACACCCGCGGCGACGTGCTGCTGGTGCCGGACCTGCACGCCCGCGTGTCCCTCTTCGGCAAGGACAACAAGCTGATCGCACACCTCGGCTACGACGCGGCGTGGACCGAGGAAGTGAAGAAGATGCAAATTCGCGGCGATGAAAAGCGCTGGCAGAGCGGCAAGTTCGTGCACCCGCACGACGCCTGCTTCGACAAAGACGGGAATATCTTCGTAGCGGAGTGGGTCGAGACGGGGCGAATTACCAAACTCGTCCACGTGGCGTGAGCTATTCGTTGCCGGTCGGAGACGGCGGTGATGCGTTCGACATGAGAATTGTTGCCGTCGCGGTTGCCGTCGTGACGATCGCTCTCGCGAGAATTCGCCAACGTCGCGAATATCTACGCGACGCGATCGTTTCCTTGTACATGCCCGGCGAATGGCGACCGACGTGCGCGAGGCGAAACTTTTCATTTGCGCGAACCTCGCCCGCCGCTGAACCATTACGCCGACAAACACATCGCTAGCGCGTCGTCCACGACAAGTTGGCAGGTGGCGGCGCGGCGCGACGAATTTGGAATTGCGATCCGCGATACGGTGATACGGTAACGAAGTGGCCTGATTTTCGGTGGAAGGCGGGGTGGGAATCTGGTATTCTCGGGGACGCTCGATAATTCGAGGTTCCGATGGATTGCCGGTTTGACGCCTTGCGCGGGAATACTGAATCGCGCGATGCCGCGGCGCAGAAATGACATTCACCGAGGTTTTGCGTTTGGAACGATTGACGAATGCTTATCGATCCGCTCGGAAGAGGGAATTATTTGACATTACTCGTGTTTTTTGTGGTGCGGATCGGAAGTTTTGGAGGATTATCGATTTTCCTTAACGGCACGCGGCTACGTGACGCGACGGCAATCACGCCTTTCCTGGCCCGCCGCCGAACCACCACTCCAGCAAGCACATCACCAGCACGATAAACGCCACCGCACCGCCGCCGACGCCCACGACAAAGAACACGGCGCTGGCGGCCCCGGCCACGGCCGGAAATACGGCGCAAAGAATCAAGACGACCAACGCGATCTTGACCCACCGCACGGACCGCTCCAGCCGAGCAATCCGGTCGCGATCGTCAGAACTTCGAGGCAAGTTCTCGAATTCCATATCCATTCCTCCCTGTCCACTAACCACTGCCCCCTGTCAACTCTCCTTGAACGCCAGCCCCGATCCCCCAATCTCCAGCCCCCATCCGCTCCACGCGCCGATAGAGCGTATCCCGCTCCACCGGTTCCCGCCCCGCTTCGATGATCAGCCGGCGAATTTCTTCGACCGACAATGCCTCCGGCGTCACGGCTCCGGCGTCGTGATAGATCAGCTCGTGCCGCACGGTTCCGTCGAGGTCGTCCGCGCCGTAGGACAGCGCGATCTGCGCCGTCTCGACGCCGAGCATGATCCAATACGCCTTCACATGGTCGAAGTTGTCGAGCAGCAGCCGGCTGACCGCCATCGTACGCAAGTCCATCAAGGCCGACGCCTTCGTGATGTGATCGAGCCGCGTGTTGTCCGGATGAAACGCCAGCGGGATGAACGTCTGAAATCCGCCGGTCTCGTCCTGCAATTCGCGCAGCCGCAGCAGATGATCGATGCGGTGATACGCGTTCTCGATGTGCCCGTAGAGCATCGTGGCGTTCGTTCGCAGGCCCAGCTCGTGCGCCGTGCGATGGATCTCGATCCACGGCGTGGCGTCGGCCTTGTGTTCGCAAATCTGCCGCCGCACTTCGGGATGAAAAATCTCCGCCCCGCCGCCTGGCATCGAGCCAAGGCCGGCCTCGATCATCTCTTCGAGAATCGCCCGATACGGCCGCTTCGTCATGTGGGCGAACCAATGAATCTCGACCGCGGTCCACGCCTTGAGATGCAGCCGCGGATACGCCTCGTGCAGCAGCCGCACCAGGTGCAAGTACCAGTCGTACTTCATCTGATGGTGCAAACCGCCGACGATGTGCATTTCCGTCGCGCCGATATCGACCGCCTCGCGCCCGCGGGCAAGTATCTGCTCGTCGCTCATCCGGTAGCCGCGCTCGTCCCGCAGATCGGCCCGAAAGGCGCAAAACGAACACCGATACACGCAAACGTTCGTGGCGTTCAAGTGCGTGTTGATGTTGTAGTAAGCAATGTTGCCGTTCTTCCGCTCCCGCACAAGATTGGCAAGCTCAGCCACTTCGCCGAGCGGCACGTCGGGTCGATAAAGATACAGCCCATCCTCGAAAGACAGCCGTTCGCCGGCTTCGACCTTGGAGCGAATGGCGGATAGATCTGATTGTTCGCGAGATACACGGATCATCGTATGTTTTTCGAATCTCGAATTTCAAATCTCAGATTTCAAATATGCGATCGCTACTGTCGCAGAGTGGACCGAACGAAGTGAGGCCCACCAGATGCGCTATCGATCGCTGCGCCGCTCAAAAGTCACGCAAACCAACGCTGTAGCCACCAGCAACGATCCGCCCAGGATCGCACCGACCGCCAATCCCGGCTGCTCTCGGTAGTCGACGAATCCCCGAAGAATCATAAATCCACCGGCCACCAGCGCCGCCAACCACAAATACTTCTCGGCGATCTCACGAATTTCCTTCATCGAAGCCGGCCCTCGCCAAGAATTCTCCGCCGCCGCACGACACGCGGCGTTGTGCATAAACAGGTAACCGCAATTCGCTCTGCGACTTCACGCAATTCACGAATACTCACTATGCTCGTCGTCGCGCCAGTAGGTCAGTAGAGTGCTCTGTGAGCACCTGCGAAAGACGAAGCCTCCTACTACATGCGGCCGTGTCGATCAACTATATGCGTATATGCGGCAACGACGTGCGGCATCCAACGACGGTGCTCGCAGAGCGCCCTACTGAACTCAACTAATTCGCCGCCGGATCACCATTCCCGCCGCGCTTCCCCAGCATCTGCCGCAGATACATGGCTCGCTCCACGTTGCGGTCCGACGTGCTCAACTCGACGCCCCGCAGCTTCTGCAAATGGGCCGGCTGCGTGTGGATGAACAACTGGTTGATGGCCGCCATTTCGACGTCCTTGATCAACCCCAGGTTCACGCCCATCCGCACGCTGGAGAGCAGATGCATCGTCTCTTCGGAACTGATCTTCTGCGCCGTGCAAAGAATTCCATACGCCCGACTCACCCGGTCGTGCAAATCCTTGTGACTTTCCTTGACCAGAAAATCGCGGGCCTTCCGTTCGTAGTCGATCAGCACCGGCACGATGTCGGCCACTTGCTGGACGAGGTCTTGCTCGCTGCGGCCGAGGGTGAGTTGATTGGATATCTGATAGAAATCGCCCATCGCCTGCGAGCCTTCGCCGTACAGTCCACGGACCGCGAGGCTGATCTTCTGCAAACTGCGAAACACTTTTTCGATCTGCCGCGTCACCACCAGCGCCGGCAAATGCAGCATCACGCTCACCCGCAAGCCGGTGCCCACGTTCGTCGGGCAGGCCGTCAAGTAACCGAGCTTCGGATGAAACGCATACGTCACGCGCGACTCGATCTGATCGTCCACGCGATCGATCTCTTCCCACGCCGCCACGAGGTCCAGCCCGCTGTGCATGATTTGAATCCGCAGATGGTCTTCCTCGTTGACCATCAGGCTCACCCGCTCGCCGGGATCGATCGCCACGCCGCGGGCACCCTCGTTGTCGGCATGTTCGCGGCTGATCAAGTGCCGCTCGACGAGAAACTGCCGATCGAGTCCATCGAGATTCTGCACGTCGTAGTACGACAGCTCGCCGGCGTCATCGAGCCTGGCGATGTTGTCCTTGAGCGTGCGTTCGATCTGCGTTTTGTCGGCGTCGCTGGCCCGGCGGATGAAGGGAAAGTCGGCCAGATTGCGAGCCAGGCGAATGCGGCTGCTGATGACGATGTCGGACTCCGGCCCGGTGCCGCGCAGCCACTCGCCCGATCGATGCACCAGGTCTTCCAGCGGAAAATTCACGGCCGATGCAGTCCTTTCGATTCTCGCTGGAATACTTTTCGCCGGCCCTACTTCTCACTGCTCGCCGAGTCCAGCCCTTGCTCGATTCCCTTGATCTCGTCGCGCAGCTCGGTCGCCCGTTCGTAGTCTTCGGCGGCCACGGCTTCCTTCATTTCGCGTCGCAGGCGAATCAGCCGCGTGCGGTTCTCGGTTTGCAGCGGGGCCCGCCGCGGCGTTTTGCCGACGTGTTCCGTTTCGCCGTGAATGTTGGCCAGCAGTGGCATCAGTTCCTGCTCGAAGCAGGTGTAATCGTGCGGGCAGCCGAGCCGCCCCTTGCTGCGGAACTCATAAAACGTGATCCCACACACCGGACAAGCCTTCTGGTCGAGCCGCGACAATTCCTCCGCCGTCTGCCCGACTTGAAGCTGCTGGGCCAGCGACCCGGCTATGCTCGGCTTATCTTCCGTCGCATCGTCGCTCTGCGTCAGGTAATGCCGGGCGTGGTCCTCGCACAAGTGCAACTCGACCAACTCGCCGCCGGCCCCGCCCGTCAGTTCGGTAATGTGAAACGTCGCAAGTTTGTCGCACTTTTGGCATTTCATACGGCGATCTCCGCATTGCGATCCCGGCGAGCGGCAATTCCCCAGCTAAACATCCCGGCAAATCTTACCGGCCAGGTACGCAGAAATAGCCCCCGTGATTCTATTCCCAGGGGCACCCCTGTCAAGGTGACAGAGCCGCGCTCGAAGCGACGTAAGGTCGCTGCTCACAACCGGATAGGACGCCGCGCGGCAAGCACGGCGGTGGCCGAAAGAAGTTGGCAGTACGCGGAAAGAACGCGGTCGGCGAACGTCGCACAAACGCGACGCCGGTTGCAGTTAGGACCGGGCAAAACACGAACGGCGTCGACCGCCCCACCTCCGAGCCGCCAGCCAGACATCATATTGTCTTTCTGGCCGTTACCGAACCGCTTGCCAACTGTCGGCGTCCGTCGCGGCGCGGCTCGCTCCCGAGGGCACGATGCCGGCCGGTCGAATGGCCGATGTGGTTGCCGGTTTCGATGCGGCCTTCGACAGGCTCACCGGTCGATAACCCGCCGCGGTGTCGCCGCTCATCGCGGTGCGGTCGTGGGGCGCCGCTTTGATCGGCGAGGGCGTTTTCGGCGCGGACACATTTGGCCCCGGTCCGCCGAACCGCCAGCCGTTCGTCTGCTGAACCGGCGCCGGCTGGCCGTTGTTGCTGCGAGTTTGCGTTTCGTTGAGGATCGACTGACCGCCGGCATTCGGCACTTCCGCGTTCGGCTCGATCGCCGGCTGCGGCAAACCCGACCCGCTCGGCGCTGCACCGCTCGGCATCTGTCCGCTTGGCGCGGTCGCCGGAGCCGCCGGCATCGCTCCGCCGCCACAGCACGAACCGGTCGCCGGTGCAACGGCTACGGCAACTGCCGGCGCGGCGTAGTAAGCAACTGCCGGCGCCGTCGAAATCGCGACGTTCGTGCAGACCGGCCGATAGGTCGTGTACGGAACGTAATACGCCTGCCGCGTGCATGTCGTCACCGGGCGATAGCTGGTCCATGCACAGCCCGAACAATGGTCGACGGTCGTCACCGGATGATAACTTGTAACCGGCACGTCGCGGTAAGCAACTTGGTAATTCGTTTGCGGCACGTAGCTGCATACGCGCTGCACGCACGTTCCGCACGTCGCCGGCCGGCAAGTTTGGCAAACCGCCGGCGCGGCGGCGGCCGGAGCGTACGCCGCGCCGTAGTTGGCATAGTAGGGCTGCGCCGGATAGTACGCCGCTTGCGCGGTCGGATAGTACGCGGCGCGCGTGGTCGGATAGTATGCCGTCCGCGTCGAGGGATAGTACGTGCCCGACCACCACGCGGCGTCGGCTGCGGTCGCGCCGCACAGCAACATCGCGGCGGCAAGAATCGTCGTGTACCAACCAAGCGTGCCAATGCGCGCCATGAATCCGCTCCTCAAAGCGATAGAGTCGTTTCCCGATTTCATTCGGATGTCATTGTCGATTATCAACGCGACGGCGTGCGAAACGGCGCGCCCGCGCAGCGGCCGCAGCCGCCTCCAAAAATCCTACGTCGCCGTAGCCCAAAAAGCACGAACCGCGCGACCAATTCGTCTAAAGTTTCCGCGACTTCGCGTCGGATCGATTCGACAGGGTAATTCGGAGAGACGGGGTAAAACTTGAGCTGCCGATTGCCAAAACCGAGCGTCCGCGACTGGCCCCACCGGAACAGCCCCGACATGCGCGCCGTCGCAATCGCTACAACCGCTACGCTTACCCGCGTCGGCGTCGTTCGCACACGTCGTAGAGCGCGAACAACGCCTCGCGGAGATTCGTCGGATGGGCGGCGATCGCCCTCGCCACGTCCTCGCGGGAAACCATCGCCGCCGCCGCCGACTCGCTGGCCAGCAGATGTTCGACCACGCGCTCGGCCGTCGGCTGGTCGACGCACGTGCGATACAAATCCGGCAAACCGGCCGCCGTATGCGTCGTTACCAGCAATCCCAAACTTCGCCGCCGGCACGTCCAGCGCAGCCACAGCTTTCTCCACCACCGCAATTGTTCGTAACCGTCCACGACGACCACGGTTCCCGCTGGCAATCGTTCGACGCGAACAGGCCCCCGCGGCAAGCGCCGATCGCCCTCTCGCAATCGAAACGTCACGGCCGCCCGTCCGGCGCGTTCGATCTCCGGCAGCAGCACCGCGAGCAGCGTCGACTTTCCGCTGCCGTGCGGCCCGACGATCTCGCCCTGCCAACCGTTCTCCGCCAACCGCGCGACCAATGCCTCGGCGCTTTCGCCGTCCGCAAAGAAATAGGGAATCGCTCCCGGCCGCACGTGCCGCGTCGCGAACGGATTTCCCGGCGGCGGATCGTTTGGCATTGAACCGGCGTCGCGGTGCATGGCCGCCGTGCGAGTGTCGAACCTGAGAGAAAATCAAATCAGAATGCGGCCAGCGTCGATTCTCGCTCGCCGTCGTCGCGGCGAGCGCTCGCCGAGGGCGAATTACCGTTGCGGTGCGTGGCATCGCCGCTGGCATGTCGGCCATTGGCGGTGCCGCTGGCCTTGTCGATTGCCGCGCCATTGCCGACTTCGCCGATGCACTGCGACGGACTCGCCACACTGCCGAGTTGAAACCACTGGTCGGCGACCACGAACCGTCCGCGATCGAGAAACGCCCGCACGCGCACGCACCATCGCACCTTCACGATTCGGCCGTCGTAGCTCAGCGGGCTATAGGGCAGCGTCGTGCCGATCGACCGCAACTCGTGCAGGGGAACACTGTCCTCGTCGCCATCGAACCGCTTGAAGAAATGCACGCCGAGGTCTTCGTCGCCCTTGCCCTCGGTGTACCACAGCACCGACGCCTCGACGGCCTGGACCTCGTCCGGCTCGACCGCGTCGATCTGAAAATCCGCGGCCAGTTCGTCGCCGGGCGCGAAAATCCGCGTGTACGCCTTCAGCGCGATGCTCACGAGTGGTTCTTTCATGCGGGGCCTCCTTCCCGTGTCGCCGCGACGGCGGTCGAACTTGCCGAACCGGCGCGAACGTTGGCCGCGCTGCGACGAACGAGCGGCTGCGCTTCGACCGGGTAGACCACGATTGGAAACGACCGCTCGAACGCCGGCCACGTTTCGGCCTCACCGCGGACGACGATGCTCCATCGAATCTCGTTGGACGGACCGCAGAGCGAATGCATCGCCCCGGCCGGAATGCCGAGCAGACACTTCCGCTGAAACGGCCGCCCGTCGTCGATGCGAAACCGCTCGCACCGCAACACGCGCTCGCGCCACACCATCGCCGTTTCCGTCCGCACGTCGGTCCCTTGCTGATACGACGCCTGCTCGACGCATACCAGACTCACTTCGAGCCACACGACGGCCAGCCGACCCGACTGCAATACCATCAGTTCGTACGTCTCGCCGGGAAACAGCGGATGGTCGGCGATCTCGACCATCGTCGGCCCCACCGCGTTGGAAATCGTCCACTGCTGCGCCACCAGCGACACCGCCCACACCGTCACGCCGGCCAGCGGCAAGATCGACAAATCCAGCAGCCAATCCGGATCGCCCTGCATGTGCGCCGCCACGGCCAGCCATCCGCAAGCCACCGCGACGCCGGCCGAAAGCACGCAGAACAACATCGCGCCCAACAGCCGCCAACTCGACTCGCTCGACATCGGCAGCCGATAGGCCAGATGCGTCCCCGGGCTGTTTGTCATGTTCTCCGCCAGCGGAACGGACGCCAACGCGAGCACCTTCGAACGCTGCCCATCGCCGGCGCCATCGCCGGTAGCGTCGTCGGCTTCATCGCCGGTCCTTCCTTCGGGCGAACCTTGCGGGCCTAACGTCTTTCCCTGTCGCTGCGCCGCTCGCCGTTCGTTCGACGTCCGCCAATGCACCGTCGTATAGATCAATCCGCCCACTCCGATCGTGATGAACGGAATCGGGATCACCAGCAATAGCCAAATCCACCAGTTGCCGCCCCGTTGCAACACGACGCGCTGCGGGTCGCGCGGTGCGAACCAACATGCGTAGCGGCCGCCGACGGTAAACCGCTCCAAGCCGCGTTCGGCCGTCTCGCGGTCGCGCGCGTAATCGTTCGACGCGCTGAGCGTCCACACCCGACGCGTCACGCCGTCGAATTCGTACTCGACGAGAAAGCTCGCCCGATAGTGCGGCTTCTCCATCGAAATTCCCGCGGACTCGTCGATTTTCGCGTCGACGATCGTGCCGACGGTTTCGACGAAATCGTAGTCGGCCTGCCAGTGCGGCACGATCCACCAGCTCAACACGGCCCACAGACCGACCGCGCCAACGATCAACAGCGCGCCGAACATCGCGGCCTCGCCGACCTGCGCAGCCGCAGCCGACCCGGTCCGCCGGTTGCCCCGCTTCTTCAAGAAAAATCGCGACCTACGCGCCACGTCCACGCCCCCACAGCAACCAACAAACCCCGTAGAGTGCTCTGCGAGCACCCCCGGCGACGCGCTCCATGCTCAAATCGAACATCAGTCCGCTTCACGAACCACCGTCGCCGTTCAGTGCCGACCTACTGCAAACCGCCGCGCCGCACCCTACAATCGAACCCGTCGACCGACCGAGCACAACCCAAACGCCTTGCCCAGGCGGAACACTGCATTCTATCGAAAGGCTCACGATTATGACAGGCTGCGGAGATTGGCGTCTAGGCGAATTGCGCGGCGTCGCGCGGGTCGCGGCGGTGATTTTCTTCCTGCAATTTACCGGCCAGGCGCGCGGCGGCGATTGGCCGCAACTCCTCGGCCCCGATCGAAATGGCCACGCCGCCGGCGACGAACGGCTCGCCGACGCCTGGCCCGACGACGGTCCGAAGGTTCTTTGGCAACACCAGGTCGGCCGCGGTTTCGCCGCAATCTCGGTTGTGGCCGGCTCGGTCGCGACCGGCTCGGTTAACGCCGCGGAAAACGCTACCGCCAAGGCGGTCCTCTTCCACCGCGACGGCAACGAACAAATCGTCGAAGCCTTCGACGCCGCGTCCGGCAAGCCGCTGTGGCGACGAGCCGTCGCCACGCGCTACGTGAGCACGATTTCCGACGACGACGGTCCACGCGCCACGCCGGTCGTCCACGCCGGCCGGGTCTACTGCCTCGGCGCCGACGGCGAACTATTGTGCGTCGCTCTCGATTCCGGCAAGCAGCTTTGGATTCGCCACCTCTCGCAGGACTTTGAAATACCGGACAGCTACTTCGGCGCAGGCAGCACACCGTTGGTCGAAGGCGAAAACCTGCTCGTCAACGTTGGCGGCCGCGGCCGCGCCGGCATCGTCGCCTTTCGCCTGGGTGATGGCAAAACCGCCTGGCAAGCCACCGACGAGGTCGCCAGCTACTCCGCCCCGGTCGCCGCGACGATCGGCGGCGTGCGGCACGCCATCTTCGTGACCCGCTACAACGTCGTATCGCTCGACCCGGCCAACGGCAAGGTTCGTTTCAGCTTCCCGTTCGGCAAGCGCGGTCCGACGGTCAACGCCGCCGCGCCGCTGGTCTGCGACGGCAACCTATTCGTCACCGCCAGCTACGGCATCGGCGCGGTGATGTCAAAAATCGAATCCGACCGCGCCGCCGAAATCTGGCGCGGCGTCGACGGCATGGCCAGCCAATACACGACGTGCGTTTACAACGATGGCGTTCTCTACGGCTGCGACGGCCGCGCCGATCAGCCGCCCGCTCATCTCCGCGCCTTGGACGCCAAAACCGGCCGCGTGCTGTGGAGCGAAGAAGACTTCGGCGTCGCCCATCTGATCTTCGCCGACGGGAAACTCCTCGCCCTCAAAGACGACGGCACGCTGGTTCTGTTCGCACCGTCGAAAGAAAAGTTCCGCGCCCTGGCGTCGGCCAAAGTTCTCGACGGCGTGCCCCGCGCCGTTCCCGCGCTATCGAATGGTCGCCTCTACGTCCGCGACGCCGACACGCTCAAGTGCCTCGATGTCGGCAAATAGCAAATGGCAAATTGCGAATAGTTAAAGGACGGAGGACAGAGAATCCGCCCGCCTACTCGAACGTCTCTTCGATCAAAATCAGGCTTTGCTCGACGCTCGCGATCAGCGCGTCCGTGTCGATCGGCTTGGCCAGCACGTCGAACGCCCCCAGCGTTTCGCAGTCGTGCCGCGTTTGCGGCTGCGGATCGGCCGACGTCACGATCACGGGCACGCTCAGCCCAAGGCGGTTCTTCTGCCGCAAGAAACTCTGCCCATCCACGTCCGGCATCAGCAAATCGACCAGCACGCAATCCGGATGCTGCTCGGCCGCCATCTCCAGCCCCCGTTCGCCGTCCGCGGCTTCGATGACGTCGTACCCGGCGGTGCGCAGCGTCTCGCTGATCACGCGGCGGCTGTAGCAAGAGTCGTCGACAACCAGAATCTGGGTCATGTCCCGTCCGTTGTATCCGGTCTACGGTGCAGTTTACGGCACAATCCTCGGCGCACGTCGCGTCGCTCGGCGCGTTCAGCACAACTCTATTACACGGACCGAGTCCCCGCGGCGAACGATCTCGGCTTTCTCGCCAGTGCGATTGAATACGCTTCGCCCGCTGCCCGCATAACCGCGACTGATCGCGCGACCCGCACGTCGCTTACGAGCGGAATCGCTCATCCTCCTCAGCGGCGGGCCAATCGGACGAGCAACCCAGGCTTCGGCAGCCAACCGCGGTCGAGATACCACTCGGCCGTTTCGGTGAGCCGCTCGTCGAGCGACTCGGCCGGCCGCCACGACGTATCGCGGATGAGCGCGTCGCTGGAACAGGCCCAAGATCCGGCCACTGCTTCGCGCGCCTTGTCGAAGCCGAAGATCATCGGCCGGCGGCGAACGTGCGCCACGATCTCGCTCATCAGCGCGACCGTCCAAATGGCCGCCGCCCCGTTGGGAATCACCATCGTCCGCGCGAGGCCCAACGCGCGGCCCACGCGGCGGCCGAACTCGGCGTAAGTAACGACCTCATCGGCCGCGGCAAAGTACACGCCGTCGCACTTCTCGCCACCGAGACCTTCGCCCGCCAGCCGACGCCCCGACCGCGCCGCAGCCACCAGCGCCGTCGCCAGATCAGCGGCGTGTATGAACGAAAACGATCGCGGCCGCCACAACGGCGACAGATGCACGCCAAACCGTTGCACCGATGCGAACACTGGCAGCGACGATCGATCGCCTTCGCCGAACACGATCGGAGGGCGGACGATCGTGATTGGCACGCGATCGGCGAACTCCGCCACGGCCCGCTCGCCGGCCAGCTTGCTGCGGCCGTAACGCGACACCGGCGCGACGGCGTCCGACTCGACGCACGGCCGCCCGTCGATCGCTGGCCCCGCCGCGGCGATCGACGAAACCGATACCAACACGGGCGGCGTCGCCCGCGCGGCACAAGCGGCGGCCACGTTTCGCGTCCCCTGTTCGTTCACGCGGTGAAACGCCGCCCCGTCCAACGCCATCGTCACGCCGGCTACGTGATAAACGACGTCGCAGCCCTCGACCGCCCGCCGCAACGACGCTGCATCGCCGCCATCCCCTTCAGCAACGTCGCCTTCGACGAACGTCACACCGAGCGACTCGAGCGACGAACGATTCGACGTCGCCCGCACGAGGCAAACGACGTCATCGCCCATGTCGCAAAGGCGACGCACGAGATGGTTGCCGATGAATCCGGTAGCTCCGGTAACGAGAACGCGCGGCATGACTGGCCAGGTGGGAATTCGAGCAAGCGGAGGGCGTTCGCGGCAAAGGGCGATCGCGACACCAGGTGGGATAACTCCATTTTAGCCGCAAATCTCGTTACCGGTACGGTCGGCCCATTCCGAAACTTTTTTTCGCGGCTACCGACCGTGCTCGCCAACGCATTGCGCGTCGACTTACACCACCGGTCGTCGCACGTACAATGCCCGATCGACCGCCGCCGCGTCGGCATCGCCCCCCTCGCCAGCGAAAAATACTTCGCCCACGCCCATGTCGTTCGATCAAATCGTCCAGGTCGCCTTGATTCTGCTGGGTAGCAGCATGATTCAGGGCATGGTCGGTTTCGCGTCCGGCATGGTGGCGATTCCGTCGCTACTGATCGTTGGCGCGTCGCTCAACGAAGCGGTCGCCATCAGCGCCGTCGCCGCCTTCGCACAAAATCTGCTCGGAGTTTACTCGCTACGCCGCGAGATCGCCTTTCGCGAGGCCGTCCGGCCGATTCTCATTCGTTTCGCGGCGCTCCCCCTCGGCATCCTCGCCCTTAAGCTGTCGGGCCACCTCGATCCGCACCGCGTTCGCCAGATCGTCGGCGCGGTGGTGCTAATCGCTCTGGCGATGATGATTCGCTCGCCGGACCGATCGCGCCAGCGTTGGCCCGCCATCTGGGACTACCTGGCGTTCCTGTCCAGCGGCTTTCTTGTCGGCTTCTGTGGCATCGGCGGGCCGCCGCTGGTGATGTGGGCGATCGCCCAGGGCTGGCCGCCCGGCCGCACTCGCGGTTTTCTGTTTTTCGTCTTCTTCTCCAGCATGTTTCCCCAACTGCTCCTGCTCGGCGTCGCCTACGGCCAGGAGATTGTCCCGTCGATGCTTCTGGGGGTCGCCGGAGCACCGATCGTCCTCGCCGGCACCTATCTCGGCCTGCTCGCCGGCAAACGGTTCTCCCGCAAGTGGCTCCGCGCGGTCAGCTTCGGCATCCTGCTCGTGATGGCGGTTCGAGAAATCGTCGGACCGCTGCTCCACTGACCCGCGGCAGCCAGTCCCGCCAGCGCCGGCATTTCCCGCCCCGCCGCGTAAAGCAGGGTAATTTCGGCAAGGCATTCGGACGCCTTGTGACGGAATAGTTCCCGCAATCGGACGCGACACTTTGGGAAATGGGAAATTGCCCTCTGCTCAAACATTGGGCACTGAGGCCACTGCCGCCATCGCGAGCACTGCTGCTGCGATGCAAGGCACTTCGCTCGCGTCGACGTAACTGCAATGACAGCAATGCCATGCGCGCACGACTTGATCTCACCTCTAAGATTTCGCATCACCAAGGCCGGAGTGGCCCTGGAATTCGGTTCCAATTCGCTCTTTGCAGGAGGCAAGTCATGTCGACCCATCTACAGTCCCTCGAAGCCCGCACCACCAACAAGCGACAGGAAGTCGTTCGTATTGCCCAGGATCTCTATCGCCAAAGCCCGGACTGGGTGGCGTTCTTCCGCGAGATCCTCGGGCTCACCGGCGTTGTTCGTCGGGCCTTCCACACACCCGACGACCTCGTCGCCTTCGAGCAGACCGAGGAGTACGCCGAAATTCAGGCCATGCTCGCCAATCTCCGCAAGGCCAGCCCGTTGCCGCCGGACGATAACGAGCCGACCCGCGTCATCACGGTCCGCATGCCCCGCAGTCTCCACGAATCGCTCCGCGCCGAAGCCCACGACCGCAAGACCAGCATGAACAAGCTCTGCATCTCGAAGCTGCTGCAGGTGATCGGCGACGAACTGATCCCGGCCGACCTCGTGCTAACGGTCAACAGCAAGGGCGAATTGAACATCGACAAGGCGGCGGGCTAACATTCGTTGAGGAGAGCCGGCTGGATCGCGCTCGGCTCTCGATTGCGCATGTCGGCGAGTTCGACA
>JBBDYI010000295.1:0-15279 GCA_040901705.1 Pirellulales bacterium
TTTCATCTTGCAAGATCATCCAAGCTTCTCCTGACGCACCAACAGGCTGCTAGGGTCTTTACTTCTGATGTCGTGCCAATTCGTCCAGCGATGAAGTGTGAGACAAGGCAATTCGCCGCCTCGTCGTACGCGAGCGGGTTAAGTTCCGCATGGCGGTGGCTTTCTTGGACTCTCAACAGGATTTGGCGGCGACGCTCTTCGGCCGTCTGCCCGCCGAAGCTGTCGTGCGGTCGGAGGAATTTGTAGACCCACTGGCCTTGGCGGACGATGCGGAGGGCCTCGAACGTGTTTTCGGCGATTAGTTCGCATGGCTCGGTGGGGTTGAAGGGCGGGGGTTGGAACATGCGGGAGGGGCGCGGGGTTCGGGGCGTGGGACGCGGACAATGCTGTTGCGACGGTAGCGCGCGGAGTGGGCGCGGTTACGACGCGGGGGCGTCTTTGCGGGGTGGCGGCCGCCGATGGCTCATGTGCGAGAGGCACACGGTTCGTGCGTACTGGAGAGCGTTGCTTGGCGAGGGCGGATTGCCGTGGCTGGCGATCGCCCGTGCGTCGTTGGCGGCGGAGGTCTTGTTCGCGTCGCGCTTGCCGGCGGAAGGGATTGTCGCCGAGTGCTCAGCGCGATGGGTTTAATCGCCGCGATTGAACGAGAGGCAGCTTTGCAAGTCTAAGCGCGCACTTCAAGGAAGAATCAGGCCACACGCGCGGATTTGTTGGCGAGCGAGTGGGGCCGTGGAACGGGAGACGTGGGCCGTCCGATCGCGATTGTGCGACGACGTTGAGGGCGCGGCGGCGGAAATACACGGTCGTCTGTTCGAAGTCAGTGCATCCGTTCGCCAGCTTGTTATAGCGCGGCCGTTATCGGCGGCAGCTAGGGAATCACCGCCGCCGCGCCGGCTAGCGGCAGCAGCCCTGCCAGTTCGCCTAAGAACGTAAAGATCACCGCCACGTAAAGAATGCCCGTCGCGCTTTGCGTGTTGGGGATTTTTAGCGTCTGCCACGACATCCACGTGGCAACGGCGGTGCCGGCGATGCCGGCTGCCCAGCGGAGTGTGAGGAGCGTGCGGGAGAGCATGTCGCCGTCGGTGAGGGTGCTTGGGTCGAGCAGGAGTTCTACGCCGCAGACGACCGCTCGCAGGACGATCGCCGCCGCGAGAAGTTGCAGCAATCGCCGCAGCGGGGCAATGTTCATCGTCGGCGTGTTGAGATACCAATGGCCGAGGAACATGGCGGCGATGGTTGCGCCCAATAGCAGACCGGACGAAACTGGATCGAGTGCGGCGAGAAGCCAATCGGCGCGAAAGCTGGGCGGTTCGGCGAGCGGCGACGAGGCGACGAGGGCGAGACTATTCCAAGCACCGGCAAGCGACAGGACGCTGACGGCGGAGAGCGCCGCCACTGCTGCCCGACGACGTTCGTAGAGCCAGCAAGCCGCCGAGACGTAACTGAACACGGTGACGGCGACGGGCGTCCACAGCGGCGATACGTCGGGCCGACTAAACGCGACCAGCGTTGCCAGCGAGCCGAGTCCCAGCAGCACGTAGGAGTGATTGCGATAGAATCCGCTCGTCACCTGCCGTGGCGGCGTGATGGCCATCGCCAGCGCAAGGCCGAACGCTAGGCGGAGCAGGAATTGGACGAGAATTAGCACGGGGGGCGCAGGGGTCAGGAGCTGGGGATCGGGGACTGGGGAGGATTCGGGATTCGGGATTCGGGATTCGAGGGAAGCGAGTTGCGGTACCAGGTGTAGGTTTGCTCGATGCCTTCGCGCAGGGTGATGCGGTGACGCCAGCCTAGATTGTGTAGCTTTGTAACATCGAGTTGTTTTCTCGGCGTGCCGTCGGGCCGAGTCGTATCGAACTTCAATTCCGCCGCAGGGTGGATAACTTCGCGGACCAACTCGGCGATTTCGCGGATGCTCATGTCCTCGCTCGTGCCAATGTTGATCGGCGATTCTTCGTCGTAGTTTTCGAGGACGAACAGACAGGCGTCGGCCAGGTCGTCGACGTGCAACAGCTCGCGGCGGGCGTTGCCGGTGCCCCAGATCGTGACTTCGTCGCGGCCGGCCATTCTGGCTTCGTGGAACTTGCGGATCAGCGCCGGCAGCATGTGGGCCGTTTCGAGGTCGAAGTTGTCGTTGGGCCCGTAAAGGTTCGTCGGCATCGCGGAAATGAACCGGCAGCCGTGCTGGCGGCGATACGCCTGGCAGGCGATTACGCCGGAAATCTTGGCGATCGCGTAGGCGTCGTTCGTTCGCTCCAGCGGACCGCTGAGCATCGACTCTTCGCGGATCGGCTGCGGACAATCGCGCGGATAGATACAGGAACTGCCGAGGTAAAGCAGTTTGTCGACGCCCGTTCGCCAGGCCGCGCGGAGCACCGTGGCGTGGAGCATGATGTTGTCGTAGAGAAAATCGGCCGGCCGAGCCGCGTTCGCCGCGATGCCGCCGACCGTGCCGGCGGCGTGGATTACGTACCGCGGACGGTTCTCGTCGAACCAGCGGTCGACGGCGGCTTCGTCGCGGAGGTCGAGTTCCGCACGGGTGGCAGTGAGAACGGCTCGATGCCCGCGCCGTTCAAGAGCACGAACGATCGCCGAACCGACCAGGCCGCGGTGGCCGGTGACGAAGATCGTCGCGTCGGGTTCGATCGTGGTCATGCGCTGCGCACAGGTGAAGAATCGTTGCGGCGGACGGTCGCGGGATCGTGCCGATATGCGGCGGCAGGCGATTATCAAACCACGCGCCCGATGGGTCAAGGCGAACGAACCTCGCGGCAACGGGCGCTAAGGCGCGGCGTCGCGCGTGTCGTGGGCCTGAGCGGCTTCGGCATCGTCTCCATTCGAGTTACTCGCGGCGGCGGAATTGGAAACCGTCGGCACAGCGCTGTCGAGCCGTTCCATACGAAACAGATACACGAACGCGCCCAAGTCGTAGGCGGCGTGGGCGACGATGGGCACGAGCAGGTTGTCGGTGAGAATCAACAGGCCGCCAAAATAAAGCCCCACCAGACCGGCGGCGATCGCATAGCCGCGCGTGACACTGTGCGCCAGGCCAAACGTGACGCTGGCGATCGCCAGCCCGGCCCAAACTCCGTATGGCTCGCCAAGGGCGTCGCGAAGGCCCCGTTGGATCAAACCGCGAAAGAGCATCTCTTCACCCAAGCCGGCCAAAGCGCAGACCACGACCAGTTGGAGCCACGTCGCCTCGCGAAACATCGGCGCCAGAAAATCGCGGCAGAATTCCCTCACCCGGTCGACCGCCGCCAACCGCAGCCGCATGGCAACGAGCAACACGGCCAGCAGCGGCAGTGCGGCGAGCGTGCCCCACAAGGCATCGAGAGAATTCCACCGGATGTACTCGAACGGAGGCCGTTCGACGATCTCGCCGAGTACATAAGCGCCGAGGACGATCATCCCCTCAAACACGATCGCCGCGCGAACGATACCACCGGAGAGGGCGAGTTCGCTTTCCGGCGTGTCGCCGTCGGGCGGAATTTCGGGAGGCGTCTGGTCGGCGTCGGACATGGCGAGGGGATAGTGGGCAGTGGGTAGTGGATAGGGAGCGGGAGAAGTGGGCGCGAAATGGAAAGCCGCTGCTATCGCCAGCGAATGCACGCAGTAGACCGTATTCCGCCAATCGACGCAAAGCCACAGCGACGGAGCGATTCGTCGTGGCGTTTTCCCAGTTCGTAGCGACTCGCGTTGTCCCACTGACCACTGACCACTACCCACTGACCACTGACCACTTTCTCCCGCCGCTAGCCAATCCGCCTTCGTTCCGTCAAAATACCGCCGAACGGCTCAAGGCTTCCGTTCGCAATCCATCCACGAATACAAAGCAATACACGTTAGGAGCGCCCCCAGCATGAGCACGATCGTAGAAATTCGCGGCCGGCAAATCCTCGACAGCCGCGGCAACCCCACCGTCGAGGCCGAAGTCGTGCTGGCCGACGGCTCGTTCGGCCGCGCCGCCGTGCCCAGCGGCGCGAGCACCGGCGCGCACGAGGCTTGGGAGCTACGCGACACGGACAAGAAGAATGTCTTTCTCGGCAAAGGTGTCGGCAAAGCTGTCGAAAACATCAACCAAACGATCGGCGACGAGTTGTGCGGGTGGGACGCCCTCGACCAAGGCGCGGTCGACGCGCGGATGATCGAACTCGACGGCACGGAAAACAAATCGAAGCTCGGCGCGAACGCGATTCTCGGCGTGTCGCTGGCCGTGGCCCATGCGGCGGCGGCGTACGTCGATTTGCCGCTGTTCCGCTATCTCGGCGGCGTGGGCGCGAATCTGCTGCCGGCCCCGATGATGAACATCATCAACGGCGGCGCGCATGCCGACAATTCGCTCGACGTGCAGGAGTTCATGGTCATGCCGCTTGGCTTCGACCGATTCAGCGACGCGATTCGCTGCGGCGTCGAGGTTTTTCACCACCTCAAGAAGGTGCTCCACGACCGCAAGCTCAACACGGCCGTCGGCGACGAAGGCGGCTTCGCCCCCAACTTGGGCGCCAACAAGGAAGCCCTCGACCTGATCGTCGAAGCGATCGGCAAAGCCGGCTACAAGCCACGCGAGCAAGTCTGGATCGCGCTCGACGTGGCGGCGACCGAGTTTTACGACGAGAAGGGCACGAAGAAATACACGATCGACGGCAAGCAACTGGACTCGGCCGCGATGGTCGAGCTACTGGCTCTCTGGTGCAAGGAATATCCGATCTGCTCGGTAGAGGATGGCTGTGCCGAAGACGATTGGGCGGGCTGGAAGCTGATGACCCAAGCCCTCGGCGACAAAGTTCAACTCGTCGGCGACGATCTGTTCGTCACCAACACCAAGCGGCTGCAAAAAGGTATCGACGAAGGGATCGCCAACAGCATCTTGATCAAGGTCAACCAGATCGGCACGCTCACCGAAACGATCGAAGCGATCCAACTCGCTCATCGAAATGGCTACACGAGCATCGCCAGCCACCGCAGCGGCGAAACCGAGGATTCCACGATCGCCGACTTGGCCGTCGCCCTCGGCACAGGCCAAATAAAAACCGGCTCCGCGTCGCGCAGCGACCGGATGGCCAAGTACAATCAACTGCTGCGAATCGAGGAGCGGCTAGGCGACTCGGCCCGCTACGGCGGTCGGTTGTTCAATACGGCCCGGTAGTGGTTTGTCCGTCGCGAGTGAAAAAAGAACTCGGAGATAGGAGGCAGGAGACTGGAGATTGTTGCACTCGCCATTGCCCGCGCCAATTCGGCGCATACTCCTGGCTCCTGTCACCTAACTACTGGCTCCCGATCACGACGTTGCCGCATCGGTAACTTTTCCTCCGCGCGGCGAAATGCCGCGCGGCACGAAGGAGACTCGTATGCGCCGCTTTCCACGATCTGTCGCATTCGTTTTGTCGCTCGTCGTCTTTGCCGTCCTGGCGGTCGCCGCTCGGGCCGAAGATGAAGCGGACCATGCCGTCGACGCTCCGCGTCCACGCAACGTCCTGTTCATCGCCGTCGACGACATGAACTGCGACTTGCATTGCTACGGCAATGAGCAGATTCACTCGCCCAACATCGACTCGCTGGCGGCCCACGGCGTTCGCTTCGATCGGGCGTACTGCCAGTTCCCGCTGTGCAGCCCCAGCCGCACGTCGCTGATGACCGGCCTGCGGCCCGACACCACCGAGGTGTTCGACCTGCAAAAGCACTTCCGCTCGGTGATTCCGAACGTCGTCACGCTTTCCGAATTGTTCAAGAAGCACGATTATTTTGTCGCCCGCGTCGGCAAGATTTACCACTACGGCAACCCCGGTCAGATCGGCACCAGCGGCCTCGACGACCCGCAAAGCTGGCACGAAGTGGTCAACCCCAAGGGCCGCGACAAGACCGAAGAGAAATTGATCATCAACTACACGCCGAAGCGCGGCCTGGGCAGTTCGCTCTCGCTTCTCGCCGCCGAAGGAACCGACGAGGAACAGACCGATGGCATGGTCGCCACCGCGGCGATCCGCCTGATGCGCGAGCATAAGGACAAGCCGTTCTTCATCGCCGCCGGGTTTTATCGCCCGCATTGTCCCTACGTCGCGCCGAAGAAATACTTCGATCTCTACCCGCTGGACAAGATTTCGCTGCCGGCGATCACCGCGGACGAACTCAAGAGCGTCCCGGAATTGGCGCTGGCGTCGACGCGGCCGCGTCCGTGGTTCGGCGTATCGGAACTCGAAGCCCGCAAGTCGAAACAGGCCTATTACGCCTGCATCTCGTTCGCCGACGCTCAGATCGGCCGGCTCGTGGCGGCGCTCGACGAGTTGGGCCTCCGCGACAACACGCTGATCGTGTTCTGGAGCGACCACGGCTATCACCTCGGCGAACACGGCCTGTGGATGAAGCAAAGCAACTTCGAGGAATCGGCCCGCGCGCCGCTGATCTTCTCCGGCGCGGGCGTGAAGCGTCAAGAGAAGGACTGCGTTCGTCCCGTCGAGTTCGTCGACATCTACCCGACGATCATCGACCTATGCGGCCTCCAGCCGGCCGGCAAGTTGCACGGCGCAAGCTTGCGGCCGCTGCTCGACAATCCCCAAGCAAGATGGGACCGCCCAGCGTACACCCAAGTCCAGCGCGGGAACGTGCCCGGCCACAGCGTCCGCACCGAGCGGTGGCGATACATCGAGTGGGACAATGGCCGCGCTGGCGTGCAGCTTTACGATCACGACAGCGATCCTCGCGAGCTAAAGAACCTCGCCGGCGATCCGCAGTTCGCCGCCGTACAGAAAGAAATGCAAACCCTCGTCCGCAAGAACTGGCCGGAAGATTCATACTCCAACCGGCCGCCTGCGCGGCGTGTTCGCCAGAGGCAGTAATCGCGAGTGGAATCGCCTCACGTTATTCACAAGCGTGCGATTGAAAACGTAGTTCAGCACAGGTCGCATGATGGATGACGCAGCGGTGAAAGTGCTTGTCGAACGCGAACTGGCGCGAATCAGCGATCCTAAGCTCGCGGACCTCGTTCGAGAACTACGGGTTGAGCCGTACGCCGTCGAGCGCGATTGGGATTATGGTTCTCCGGGACAGCGGTTCGTATGCTGGACCGTACTCGAGCACAATCCGTCGGGCACGGGAGTCGTGTATTGCGATGACGGGTTCGGCCCCGAACGCCCTTGGGGGCTTGTGTTTCTGAGCGGGCCCCACATGGGAATTGGCATGGACTACGGATGGTATGCGAGTCTCGGCGACGCAGTGCAGGACAGCATGGCATGGCACGGCAATGCGTCTTAAGCTCGATAGCGACAATAACATTTTGGGGGATTTCAATGATTGGACGAACGCGAGGCGTCGCGGTGCGACTGTTTTGTGTCTTCATTGTCGGCACGTACGGGATTAACGCCATCGCAAGTACGACCGAAGATGATCGCCGCCCGAACATTCTGTTCATCATCGCCGACGACCAATCGGCCTACGATCTCAAAGTCTACGAGCCGAAGTCGGCGCTCCAAACGCCGGTCATCGCCCGCCTCGCCGCCGAGGGGATGGTGTTCGATGGCGCGTACCACATGGGTTCTTTTTCCGGCGCGGTCTGCACGCCGTCGCGGCACATGATCATGTGCGGCCGCGGTGTGTGGCACTTGCCGATCGGTCCCGGCGCGAAGGACCATTGCCCGCCGCATCTGGAACAAAACACGCTGGCCGCCGTGTTCAATCGCGCCGGCTACGCCACGATGCGCACCTGCAAGATCGGCAACAGCTACGACGCCGCCAACAAACAGTTCGCCGTCCGCCGGGACGCCACCAAGCGGGCTGGCGACGACGAGAACGGCAGCGCCTGGCACGCCCAACAGGTTCTCGACTATTTGGCGCAGCGCGAGTCCGACAAGGACGCACGCCCATTCCTGATCTACTTCGGCTTCTCGCATCCGCATGATCCGCGGTACGGCAAGCCGGACTTATTGGCCAAATACGGCGTGGTCAATCATGCCGACAAGTCGTCGCTTCCCCCAGCCAACGCCAAAGCACCGGCCTTGCCGATCAACTACCTGCCGGCGCACCCCTTCCACCACGGCCACCCGAACTTGCGCGACGAGGTGGCGGTAAGCGGCGTGTGGACGAACCGCGACGAACGTACGATCCGCAACGAAATCGGCCGCCAGTTCGCCTGTAGCGAGAACATCGACGCCCAGATCGGTCGGGTGCTCGACAAGCTCACCGCGCTGGGCGAACTCGACAACACCTACATCTTCTACGTCGCCGACCACGGCATGGCGATCGGCCGCCACGGGCTGCAAGGAAAGCAGAATCTCTACGAACACACGTGGCGCGTCCCGTTCATCGCCAGAGGCCCTGGCATCAAACCCGGCACGCGAGTTCCCGGCAACATCTACCTCGCCGACGTGCTGGCCACGCTCTGCGACCTGGCCGGCATCGCGCCGCCGGAGTCGAACGAAGGCGCGAGCTTCAAGCCGGTCCTCGAAGGCAAGCAAAAAATCATCCGCGACGTGCTGTACGGCACCTACAGCGGCGGCACGAAACCCGGCATCCGCTGCGTCAAGCAGGGCGATTGGAAACTGATCAAATACGACGTGCTCGACGGCAAGGTCCGCGAAACGCAGATCTTCGATCTCGCCGACAATCCCGATGAGCTGCTCGAACAGCACGCGGCCGCTGATGTCGTTGGCCTGACGGGCAATTCGCCCAAGGAGAATCAACGCAACCTCGCCGGCGACCCGCGCTATGCCGACAAGCTCAAGGAAATGGAAGCGTTGCTGCTGGCCGAAATGCGCCGGCTCGACGATCCGCATCGCCTGTGGGATCAGCCCGTCGACGGTCCCGCCGCGGATGATTCCGCCACTCGAGATTCCGCGCCGCAGGACGCGAAGCAGCGCAAGTTCGAGGGTAAGCTCGATCCGTTCGTCGGCGAGCCGCGGCTGGAATCGCAGCAGCTTTTCAAGGACGAGCGTTTCCCCATCGTCGCCGTCGCCCTCGACGGAACTGTGCTCGCGACGTTCGGCAACACCGGCGTCCGCGTCCGCCGCAGCGAAGACGGTGGGCAGACCTGGGGCGACGAAATCACCATCGCCAAGCCGGGCTTCCAAGGCGGCGGCACAACCGTCGACGAAACAACCGGCGACGTGCTGGCCTTCGTCGAGGAAAAGCATCCGCCCGCTCCGCTCGTTATCTACCGCAGCCGCGACAACGGCAAAACGTGGACGGCCCAAGCGGAATCCGTCATCCATCCGGACAGCAAGGGCAACATGCCGTCGATGCACATGAACGAGCACGGCATCACGCTCCGCCACGGCAAGCACGAAGGTCGCCTGATCCGCGCCGCCCGCTATTACGCCGCCGGCAACACCCGCTCCGAATGGCCGAACCACTACACGACGGCCATCTACAGCGACGACGGCGGTAAGACGTGGTATACGAGCGATCCGTTTCCCGAAAACGGCACCGGCGAGGCGGCCGTCGCCGAACTCTCCGACGGGCGAATCTACTACAACTCCCGCGTTCACTGGGACGCGCGGCCGAACAACATGCGACGGCGCAGCGCGTGGAGCAAGGACGGCGGCAAGACGTGGACCGACTTTCGCATCGCCGAAGCGCTACCCGACGGCAATCAAACCCGTTCCTACGGCTGCATGGGCGGGCTGGTCCGCTTGCCCGTCGCCGGCCAGGACATTCTGATCTTCAGCAATCTCGACACGCCCAAATCGGTCCGCGAACGGATCACTGTTTGGGCCAGCTTCGACGGCGGCGAAACGTGGCCGGTGAAGCGGTTGGTCGACGCTGGCCCGGCGGGATATTCGTCGCTTGCGGCCGGCCGCCCCGCCACGCCGAGCGACGGTTGGATCTACTTGCACTATGAAGTCGGCAAAGGCGGGTCGCAACTCGCTCGGTTCAATCTTTCGTGGCTGCTCTCGGGCGAAGCGACCGGCGACGGCGAGATTCCCAACCGGTTGCGGCCATGAGTGAAACAACTCTCGACCGCATCGATTGGGACGCTTGCCGCGACCAATATCGGACCCGTGGCTTCTTCGTCCTCGACTCCGTGATCCCGCCCGCTCATCTGGAATTGCTGCGTTCGACTTGCGCCGCCGCCATTGCCGACATGGATGCGCGAATGGATCGCGAAGGCGTCGATACGCTGGGGATCAACCATCGCGGGCGGCGGTACTTCGTCGGCCAGAGCTACCGCGACCATCCGTGGCTCGGCGAGTTCCTGTTCGGCGAGCTGATGGCCGACATCTGCCGCTCGACGCTCGGCGACACGGCCTTCCTGCACAACGATCAGTTCGTCGTCAAATGCGAGCAGGCCGGCATGAGCTTCGCCTGGCATCAGGACGGGGCGTATGTGCAAGCTCGCATCGGTGATCACCCGGAGTGCATCACGTGCTGGTGTACGCTCGACGATGTGAGCGAGGAGAACGGCACGGCCTACATTCTGCCAGCCGACCGGTTTGGCAAGCGCGAACTTGTCGAACATCGCGTCGACCCGGCCACGAACGACCGCATCGGCTATTTCGGTGGCGATCCGGGCGATCCGATCGTCGCGCCGGCCGGCAGCATCGCGGTGTTTTCCAGCCTCGTGTTCCATCGCAGCGGCGCGAATCCATCGGGCCGGCAGCGGCGGGTCTACCTCGCCCAATATGCGCCGGCGGCGATCCGCAACGCGCCGGAAGCGTTTCCGCAGTACTTCGCCGAGCCGTTTCTCGAACGGGGTCGGCCGGCGCGGCGTCAGGCATAGCGGTTTGCTTGGCAGGCTAACGCAAATACGAACTGTCTGCCGGGCTAATCTACGAATCGAAAGTCGACGGACGCAAATAGCGACAGGAATACCTGTTGCCACGCACGAACGGTAACTTCGCCGACGGCCGATGAACCCGCGGCGTCGGCCGACCGTTCGACAAACCGCGTCAGGACGGTTGCTTCTTCAGTTGTCGGCGCGCGGCCGAGAACGACGCGGTAGGCGCGCTCGATGCGATCGGCGTTCGACGCTGCGCCATCCGCGAGCAATTGTTTCGCCGCGGCAACGGCGTTTTCGTGGATGAACGGATGGTTGAGCATCAGCAGCGCCTGCGGCGCGACGGTGCTGCTGTCGCGGCGGCCGGTTACGAGACTCGTATTCGCGGAATCGAACTCCGAGAGCACGTCGCCGACGGCGTTGCGAAACACGGGTACGTAAACGCTCCGCCCGAAACCGCGATGGCGATAGCCATAGTCGGCCGACAGCGTGGCCGGATAGGTCGGTCCCGCGCTGTCCAACCGCAATTGGCCGCTGGCCGCGAGCATGGCGTCTCGGAGGCATTCGGCGTCGAGCCGGCGGCGGTTGACGTGAGCGAGGAGCCGATTTTCCGGATCGGCGCGAACGTGGGCCGCGGCGGCGACGCCGGCCGAACGATACGTATGCGATGCAACGATGCGGCGCACGAACCGCTTGACCGACCAACCGTCATCGACCAGTTCCAACGCAAGCTCGTCGAGCAATTGCGGATGCGACGGCGGCTCGCCGGTCGTGCCGAAGTTGTCGACCGTCCGCACGATGCCCGCGCCGAACAGCCAGTGCCAAACGCGATTGGCCATCACTCGCGCGGTCAGCGGGTTGTCGCGCGCGGCGAGCCAGTCGGCAAGCTGTCGGCGGCCGCTTTCATCGCTAGGCAATCGCGGCGCGTCGCCGTAGGACGCGACTTGCAGAAAGCCGCGCGGGACGACTTCGCCGAGCGTATGAACGCTGCCGCGGATATGCACCGGCAGGTCGATGCCGCGATGCTGTTCGATGAGGGAAATAACGGATTGCGGCTGTGGACCGGTGGATTTGAGCGTTTTTAGTTCGGCTTCCATACGGGCGACGACCGCGGCGTCGGTTTCGCTGGCTTGCTGCAACTTGTCGCGGTCGGGAGACCGCGACACGGCATTCGATAGCGATGTGGCCGCGGTGGGTTGTTCATCCGGCTCCGTCAGTTCATCAATGGGGATAAACTGCACCGCGTCGGCGATGACGTGGCCCGTGGTTCCTTCGTTGGCCAGTAGGACGAAACTCTGATCGGTCTTCTCGAAGTTGAACTGACCTAGCGAGACGAAATGACCGTCGACCGGAGGAGCGGCTTGTTGATTGACGCGGATCGTCTTTTCGCCGTCGGCGCTGAATACGGTCACGGGCACGGAGGCGGCGCGGTTGCCGCCGGCGACGAAGGCGATGCGAACTTCGTATTTGCCCGGCCGGGGCAGGTTGGGAGCGAAAGTGAGCGTTTTTTCGCCCTTGCCGGCGTCCTGGTCGTGCAGGTACCCCTCGCCGATATACGCCTTGGTGTAGGTCGACGCCTGCCACTGGCCGACGCGCTTCGCCTGAAGATCGTCGACGACGATGCCGGCGAGTTTTTCGATCGCTACGACACCCGCCTTGCCGCCGGCCTTGCTCGACGCGGCGGTCAGTTTGCCGAGCCGCTGCTTGGCGGTCGCCAACTGTTTTTCGAGCGTAGCGACGGCGGCGGTGTGCTGGTCGAGCCGCCGCTGTTCGTTCGGTTCGAGCGGCAGCGGCGCCGTGAGCCACTGTGAAACGTTGGCGTGTTCGAGCGCCTTCGCACCGCGGAGGATGCCGGCCAGGGCATAGTAGTCGCGGGTCGGAATCGGATCGAACTTGTGGTCGTGGCATCGAGCGCAAGCGATCGTTTGGGCGAGAATCGCCTTGCCCAGCACGTCGATCTGCTCGTCGACAACGTCCATGTCGAGTTGCTTCTTGTCCTGATCCTCGAGGTTCGTGTTGCCGATGGCGAGAAAACTAGTGGCGGCGATCTCTCGACGGCGCTGGTCGATCGCGGTTGTATCGAGCAAGTCGCCGGCGACCTGTTCGCGCACGAAGGTATCGTAGGGGCGGTCGTGGTTGAACGCTTCGATCACGTAGTCGCGATATCGCCACGCATCCTTGAGGATGAAGCCGCGGAGGGTGAGCGATTCCGCGAAGCGGGCCACGTCGAGCCAGTGCCGTCCCCACCGTTCGCCGTACCGCGGCGAGGCGAGCAAACGATCGACCAGCCGTTCGTAGGCGTCCGGCGAAGCGTCGGCGACAAACGCGTCGACGTCCTCCGGCGTTGGCGGCAAGCCGATCAGATCGAAGTACAATCGGCGCGCGAGCGTAACGCGATCCGCCAGCGGCGCGGGAGCAAGCCCGGCCTCGTCGAGTCGCGCGAGAACGTAGCGATCGATGCGATTGCCGGCCGCTTGAGGTTGCTCCACATCGGGCAGCGGCGTGGCCTTGGGCAATTGATACGCCCAGTGGCGGCGGCCGGCTTCGATGTCGATCGTCCGTTTCGCGGTCGCCGACGGGGCGTCGCCCGTTCGCGGATCGGCGGCGCCGGCTGCGATCCAAGCCGCAAAATCTGCGATGACCGCGTCGGGCAGCTTGCCCTTGGGCGGCATCTCATAGCTTTCGTAACGCAGCGCCTCGATCAGCAGGCTTTCGTCCGGCTTGCCGGGCACGATGGCCGGCCCGCTATCGCCGCCGGTTCGCCAACCGGCGGCCGTGTCGAGCCGCAATCCGCCTTTGAGTTTGCCGTCGGCTTTGGCCTGCTGGCTGTGGCAGGCGTAGCAATGCTCGAGCAGCATCGGGCGAATCTTGCGCTCGAAAAAGTCGAGTTTCTCGGCGCTGACTTTCTCGGAACTAACTTTCTCGGCGGCGGGCGATTGTTCGTCGGCGGAGAATGCGACATCCGCACCGATCCCGGCAACCACCGCGGCGACGGCGAAGAATCTCAGCGTCAAGTTCCGCAAGATCGTCTGTCGCATCGCGTCCGCCGCGCCAGGAGGCCTCCATCGTCGTCGAGATCAAACATTATGATAGTCGAAATCGCTCCGCCGCGGCTACGGTTATCGCCCACCGAACAGCCGTGTGCGCAACTGCTCGTCCAGTGGTCGAGCGTATTCGCTGACCTCGAACATTTCGATGAATTCGATCGAAGCGGCCTCCGCCATTGCAGCCTCCGCCAAACCGGCAGAGCCGGCCCCGAAAATCGCCGCTACTTCGCTGCGATAGCGATCCGCCCGCGGCCGAACGACGCTGGCATACCACTGCCGCAGCCACGCCACGCGTGCCGCCTCGTCGACCGGCACCTGGTCGGCGATGCCGTGATTGTGCGGCAGCCAATCGAAGAACTGCGAACGGTGGCAAGCCAGCATGGCGACGATCGTGTCGAGTTCCGCGGCGATGTCGATGATGATGTCCGCGCGGATCGGCGCTGGCCGCGTAAACATGTCCGGCAGGTACGCGACGACAGGGTCGCGAGCGAGCGCCGGAACGTCGGGCACGATTTTCGGCACCGTCACCATGTACGAAGCATCCTGCACCGCCTGGCCAACCGCGCGGTGATCGGGGTGATAGTCGCACGTGCGATGAGTGAGCACGAGGTCGGGCCGATAGCGGCGAATCTCGGCGATGATCGCTGCGCGAACTTCCAACGACGGCAGCAGGCACCCATCGGCAAACGACCAGACGGCCGACTCCGCGCCGATCGTAGCGGCCGAACGAGCGGCCTCTTCGCGGCGAATCTTCCGCAATTCTTCGGTCGGCATCGATTGGTGCCCGGCGCCGCCGTCGGTCACCGATACCATCTTCACTTCGCCGCCGCGACGGCGAAACCGCGCGGCGAATCCGCCGGCATGGAATTCGGCGTCGTCCGGATGTGCGCCGAGGATCAAAAGGCGAGGAGGCGTGCTCATGACGGCCAGAATAGGATGAGGAGGCTTGAGGTTCAAGTCTCAAGTCTCGCAGGGCTAACGAACTCGGACCGCGCAAGCGTGGCTTTGCTGGAGAATCCCAGCGACCGACGTTAGACTACATCGATCACTCGGTCATCCGGTCCAACACCTTCATCGGATCCAATCCGTCGCCTGGCGATAACACCGCCACAATACCCACCACAGCCGTTCGGATATCAGAACCATGCGGAACGTGACTCTTGCCATCATCTTGTTGTTCGGGGCTGCTTCGGCTTTGCACGCGGCCGGTGACGCCGCGAAGCCGAACTTCATCGTCATCAATATCGACGATCTCGGTTACGCCGACATCGGGCCGTTTGGGTCGACCATCAATCGCACGCCGTACTTGGACAAGATGGCCAAAGCGGGGCGGAAGCTGACTTCGTTCTACGCCGCGCCCGTCTGTTCGCCATCGCGGGCGGCGTTGATGACCGGATGCTATCCGAAGCGGGCGCTGTCGATTCCGCACGTGCTGTTTCCGGGGAACGACGTCGGCCTGAACCCGAATGAATCTGGTTCATCCGGCGGATGCGCGCGCAACTGTAACTCTTTGCTGCTAACCGA
>JBBDYI010000296.1:0-15240 GCA_040901705.1 Pirellulales bacterium
TGACAGCCAGCAGCCTGGCCATCCGCCGCAAATCCGCGTCCGTCGCCTCCCTCACCCTACCACACTGTTGATGACCGATCGTCAGTATGCGCCGACCGCGCCCGACACGAAGGCGTTGCTAGAGACGCTGGGATCGGACCCGCTCTACGTGAGGCTCACGAAGGATCAGGAATGCTTTCGCGCGCGGCTGACGCCGAAGCCGTTTCGCTGCGGGATTCGACCGCCCGAGCGGCACTTTCCGTTCAACAGTCCGGAAGTGGAATCGCGGTTTCGCAAATGGGAAGCCGAATACGACGTGCGTTCGCGGAGTTATCGGGCTTGTGAGTTCGTCGGCGATTTCGGCACGGCCGCCGGCGATGCGATCGTCGAGCGAACGGTTCGCGTTCACGACGAGCGGGCTTGTTTGCCGGAGGGAGCGCCGCTGGCTTGAGGGTGAGTGATTTTGCCGGGGCTGTCAGGCAGGCGCGGATTGCGTCGTTTGAGAATGGTGGGTGGGTTGGCCGCTTTGCCTGACCTACATGCTGCATGCGATATGGCTGCTTTCCTTGCTGGGGCTTGCCGAATAGACTGGAGCTTGCTCGCTTGGCATTTACATTCTTCTTGCGTTGAGGAGCTTTACCATGTTGCGTTTACTTGCATTTTCTACAGCGATCGGACTTGCTATGACCGCCAACATTCAGGCCGCCGAGTTGAAGGCCGGCGACGATGCGCCGGACTTTTCGCTCGCAGGGTCGGACGGGAAAATGTACAAGCTTTCGGACTTCAAAGGCAAGTCGGCCGTCGTGGTGGCCTGGTATCCCAAGGCTTTCACCGGCGGCTGAACGAAGGAATGTCAGTCGCTCCGTGAGAGCGGCGACGCGATCCGCAAGTTCAACGTGGCTTACTTTACGGCCAGTTGCGACACGGCCGAGACGAACAAGAAGTTCGCCGAGTCTCTGTCGCTCGATTATCCGATCTTGAGCGACCCGACGACGAAGACCGCGCAGGCTTACGGGTTGGTCAAGGCGGGCGGGAAGAATGCGGCGCGAGTGACCGTCTACGTCGGCAAGAACGGGAAGATTCTGGAAATCGACAATAAGGTGAACGCGGCATCGCACGGCGCGGATATTGCGAAGAAGCTCGAAGCGCTGGGCGTCGAAGAGAAGTAAGTGGCGGGTTTCCAACCATGGGGTGCGCGGAGGGAGAGCACGTAAGCGTAGCGAGACAGTGTCGTGGACCGTGCGACGCCGCGGGGTATCGGTTTGTGGAGGTCTTCATGATCGACGTGAAAGCCGCGGCAAGATTGCCTCGCGGACTTAAGTTCACTCGCAATGGCCTCTCGGCCGATGCACGCCGCATCGAGATTGGCGTCGTCGACGTGCGGGACCGCGCTGTGCATCTCGCGGACGAGGACTATGCGCATGATTTGGCGCCACTACCTATTCGTGTGCCGAACGGACGGCATCGCGTGTATGCTTTCCAGTGGGAGCACGCTGGTGAAGCGATCAGCGTATGCGCCGTGATTTCCTTTCGCAGGCAGCTTTTCGCGGTCGCACGACCGCTTTTGATCGACAATCCAGCGAGGCCCGATTTGACGGAGGGCATCGCTGTCGATAGCGGCAAGGTTCACATCGAAGCCGCGACGTCGTTGACGATCCCATCCGGCCTGGGCGATGGCTACTATCCTGTTTTCGCGATTCTCAATTTTGGGCTGGTTGTCCAGGCGATCGTAATCGACTTCGAGATTTGGACCGTGCGTCACGTCATCCTCCAGGACCACCAGGAACTCGACGAGTTCGGCATGATTCGCAGTTGCGATTAGCTGGGACACGCACGTAGGGTCGCGCGACCGGTGGCGGAGCATTTATTTGGGAGACCGGCCCACAACGGGCGTGCCTTTTCGGCGTTCGAGAGCGCGATCGCCTCGTGCGTTACGGATCGGATGCATCGGGGTTGGATTCGCGCCGCAGCTTGGCTAGTAATCGCGGCGACGGCGCGAATCCGGCTTCGCCGAGCGCGGCCAGATAGTCTGCTGGGTGGTTTAGATTGCGGAGGGTTTGGAGTTCGGGGTCGGCGGTTCTCAGTTCGTCGACCGGGACGCACACGGTCCGCACGGCGTCGAACAGGTACGCCGGACGCAGTTGGTCGGCGGCGAGCAGGCGGTCGATCGCGGCGAGCACGCCGACGCGATAGATCGCCGAGAGCGGATGGTGAAATCTACCGTCGCGGGGAACCGCGATGTCGTCCTCGCCGAGCCGGTCGGCGAGCGCGCGGACGAAATCGGTCGCCAACATCGGAACGTCGCAGCCCGTGGCGTAGACGGCGTCGGCGTCGGCGAAGTGTGCGGCCGCGACGATCGCTCTGAGTCCGGCGGCGAGTCCTTCGAGCGGGCCACGATCCGGCCGCGCGTCGTGGGCGAAATGGCAAGCCACGGGCAACTCCTGCCGCGTTTGTCCTGGCGCGGTCACGACGACGATTGGGTCGGCGACGTTGGCGAGCCGGCGGACGACGCGGCAGAGCATCGTTTCGTCGCCGAACGGCAAATCGGCCTTCGAGAGGCCCATCCGGGTGCTTTTGCCGCCACAGAGAACCACCGCTCCTAGCCGCATAGTTTTTCTCGCTGGTGTCGTCGCCGACGTCGGTTGGTGGCGAGGATCGATCCTCGGCGTGGAGAGGCCATCGGGAAAGTTGTATTCTGTGTTAGGCCGCAGCCAGGTGCTACTGCTATCTCTGGGTGTGCCCGCGATGGAGGGTATTTCCGCGGCGAATCGTGGCGGGGCCACGTTTTGGCCGGCCATGAAGCGGGGTGACCCCGCAAACGGGCGGAGAATCCACATCGGACCTTAACCGTTCGCTAATATCGTGGTGGTAGATTTCAGTCGGAGCGACTTACGTGTGCATTAAGGCATGATGAGGGCGGTGGTATGGCGAAAGAGCGAATTCTCGTCGTCGACGACGAGGAAGACCTGTTGGAACTGGTGCGGTACAACCTGACGCGCGACGGGTATCGCGTCACGTGCGTGTCGACCGGCGAAGACGCGATCGAGCAGGCCAGGCGGGAATCGCCGGACTTGATCGTGCTGGATTTGCTGCTGCCGAACGTGGATGGACTGGAGGTGTGCCGGCGTCTCAAGGCCGACTCGAAGACGAAGCACGTGCCGATCTTGATGCTGACCGCCAAAACCGAAGAGGCGGACGTCGTGGCGGGGCTGGAGCTTGGCGCCGACGACTACATGACCAAGCCGTTCAGTCCGCGGGTGTTGCTTGCGCGAATCAAGGCGGTGCTGCGGAGGAAGTCTTCGGTGGCACCGGACGAGCGGAGCGTCGTGCGGATTCACGAGTTGACGGTCGATCCGGGCCGGCACGAAGCGCTATTGGACGGCAAGCCGGTCGAGCTGACGTACACCGAATTCGCGTTGCTGCATTTTCTGGCCCGCAAGCCGGGCTGGACGTTTACGCGGATGCAAATCGTCGACGCGGTGAAGGGGGAAGATTATCCCGTCACGGAGCGGTCGGTCGACGTGCAGGTGGCCGGACTGCGGAAGAAGTTGGGTCGGCACTCGGAGTACATTCAGACCGTCCGCGGCGTGGGGTATCGGTTCAAGGAGTAGGTGGGAGGCTTGAGCGTTTGAGAAGGGGGCAATACACTTCGGGCGTGCCTCGCGTTTGGCTTGTTGTTTCATGCTCGATCGTCGCTCCTTATCTCCACGCATTCATGGATTGATCCGTGCGCAATCGTAAGCTGGTCTGGCAAATCTTCCCGGCGTTCCTGATCATCACGCTGACGGCTTTGTTCGCCGCCGGATGGTTTGCGGCGCGGTCGTTCGAGGATTTCTACCTCACGGGCGTGCGTAGCGACCTGGAAGTTCGCGGCTCGCTTGCCGCGCACGACGGGGCGGCCATGTTGGCGGCGGGTAAGTTTGACGAATTGCAGAAGCTGCTCGACTACTTCGGCACGAAAACGGCGACGCGCTATACGGTCGTTCTGCCGGACGGAAAGGTGGTGGCCGATACGCGGGAAAAGCCGTCGGCGATGAAGAATCATAGTGACCGCCCGGAGATCCAAGCGGCGTTCGCGTCGGGTTCCGGCGACTCGATGCGATACAGCGACACGACGAAGCAGCGGATGTTGTATGTCGCCCACGCTATCGAATTCGAGGGGAAGACGATCGGCGTGATGCGGACGGCGGTGAGTGTGTCGTTGGTCGACGACGCGATTGGTTCCGTGCGCAATCGGTTCATCGCGTGGGGGTTTTTGGTGGCGCTTTGCACGGCGGGCGTGAGTTGGCTGATGGCGCGGCGGATTACGCGGCCGGTCGAGGCGATGCGGAAAGGGACGGAGTGTTTCGCGCGCGGCGATCTGAACTATCAGCTTCCGCTGCCGGAGTCGTACGAACTAGCCGGGCTTGCGTCGGCGCTCAATGCGATGGCGGTCCAGCTCGAAGACCGCATCGCGACGATTCTGCGGCAGAGCAGCGAGCAGAACGCGGTGCTGGCCAGCATGGTCGAAGGCGTGATGGCGGTCGATCCGCGGGAAAAGATCATCACGCTCAACTCGGCGGCCGCCGATCTGCTGGAATGCAGTCGCGAGCGGGCGATCGGGCGCAATGTGCAAGATTTCGTCTTGCATTCGGAGTTGCGGAAATTCGTCGCTCAGGCGGTGACTTGCGATGAGCCGATTCAGCAGGACATCACGCTGGACGCGGGGTCGGTGCGGATCATTCAGGCCCGCGGGACGGCGCTGGGCGAACGGGGGGCGCGGCGGGGCGCGGTGATCGTGCTCAACGACGTGACGAATATCCGGCGATTGGAGAACCTGCGCAAAGATTTCGTGGCGAACGTGTCGCACGAGCTGAAGACGCCGATTACGTCGATCAAGGGCTTCGTCGAGACGCTGCTGGACGGGGCGCTCGATCAGCGGGCGGACGCCGAGCGGTTCCTGGGCATCGTGGGGAAGCAGGCCGATCGGCTGGCGGCCATCGTCGAGGATCTGCTGAGTCTGGCGAAGATCGAACAGAGCGAGGGGGTGGCGGAACTCGACGTTCACGAAGCCGACGTCCGCGATGTGGTTTACGCGGCGATGCAATCTTGTCAGGGCCTGGCGTCGGAACGGCGCGTGTCGGTTCGTTACGACGACGCGCAGAGCGCGACCGCGGACATCGCACCGCCGCTACTCGAACAGGCGGTGGTGAATTTGCTGGACAACGCCATCAAATATAGCGGCGCCGACTCGGAAGTCGCGATCTCGACCCGCTCGACCGACTGCGAAGTGTTGATCTCCGTGACCGATCACGGCGCGGGCATCGACGCCGAGCATCTGCCGCGGTTGTTCGAGCGGTTCTATCGCGTCGACAAGGCCCGCAGCCGGAAGCTCGGCGGCACGGGACTTGGGTTGGCGATCGTGAAGCATATCGTCAGCGCGCATCGGGGGCGGGTCGCAGTCGACAGCAAGCCGGGCGTGGGGAGCACGTTCACGATTCACTTGCCGAAGCCGCACAGCCGGTAGAGTCGCCGGATTTCAATTCGTTTGCGCGGACGAAGCAACGGGGCGTGTGCCCCCCTTCTGGAATGCCGCTAGCGGCAATTATCCGCGCGGCGCGGCTTGCGAAATTCGCCGCAGCGTGTATTCTGCGTGCTAACGCAAAGTTAATACGATCTTAACAATTTCTTTGGCGCTGCTTTGGCGGGGTGAATTCTTTCACGCAATCGCCCCGCCGAAATCGAACGAATCGCCGCGCCGGCACCCCCAAGCGGGAACCCAATTGTCATGTTCAAGCTGATTCCGACCAACACCAAGTTCTTCGACCTATTCGACCGCAGCACGGAGATCATGGTCACGGCCTCCGAGCGGTTTGCGGCCTTCGTCAATAACTATGAAAAACCGGAGCGCCACGCCGACGAGATCAAGGCGCTTGAACACGAAGCCGACCAGATCACGCACGAGGGCATGGAACTGCTTCATCAATCGTTCATCACGCCACTCGAACGACCGGATATGCGGCGATTGATCGAAGCGCTGGACGACGTGCTCGACTTTCTCGACGACGCCGCGCGACATTTTGTGTTGTATGAGATCACCGAGGTGCTGCCGGAAATTCGCGAACTCGCCCGCGTGTTGGCCGAGGCGACGAAGGTGATCGCGACGGCGGTGCATGACTTGCGCAATCTTCACAAGCGGTCTCGCAGTATTTTGCAGCAGTGCATTGAAGTCCGGCGATTGGAAAACGAAGGCGACTTGATCAACCACGAGATGATCGCCCAGCTTTTCAAGTCGAAATCGGACTTGTTCCTGGTGCTCAAATGGAAGGAAATCATCGACGACGTCGAATCGGCGATCGACCGCTGTCAGGACGTGGCAAATATCGTCGAAGGGATCGTTCTTGAGAACACCTGATCTATAGTCGTTTCCAGCGGACATCGCGCGGCCAACGTGTTACGCGATGAACTGCTCCGGCGAAACGACATGCGAGCGATCCGAGCCTCTTTCTTCCGCCGCGGTGAGGGTACGAAATGTACGGTGAATGGACGGTCCTTGTTATTCTAGTAATCGTCGCCGCGCTGGCGTTCGACTATATCAACGGGTTTCACGACACAGCCAACGCGATTGCTACCGTAGTGTCGACGCGCGTTCTGTCGCCGCGAGACGCGATCTTGATGGCCGCTGTGTTGAATTTCATCGGCGCGTATTTTTCCGGCGGAAAGGTGGCGAAAACGGTTTCTTCTGGTCTCGTCGACGCAACTAACGTGACGCAGTCCGTCGTGCTCGCCGCGATCGTCGGCGCCATCGTTTGGAACCTCATCACCTGGTACTACGGAATTCCGAGCAGTTCCTCTCATGCGTTGATGGGAGGACTCTGCGGCGCGGCGATCACCCATGCCGGTTTCGACGTTCTGATCTGGACCCGCGACAAGCCCGGCTCGGTCGTACCCGATGGCCTGCTTTGGAAGGCGATCATTCCGATTGTCCTGTCGCCATTGGCGGCGTTTCTCGTCGGCATGACGGTCATGTGGATCATATTCTTTCTGTTTCAGACGGCGCAGCCGGGCCGTGTCGGCCGCGTTTTTCGCTGGCTTCAGATCGCTTCAGCGGCGGCCATGTCGCTGATGCACGGCAGCAACGACGGGCAAAAGAGCATGGGAATTATCACGGTGGCGCTTTTCGCACAGGGCCTGCTGCCCGGCGCCAATCCCGAATCCCTCTCGCCGCCGGCGTGGGTCATCGCCGCGTGCGCTTTGGCGATGGCGGCCGGCACGTCGGTCGGCGGATGGCGGATCATCAATACCATGGGCCATAAGATCATCAATTTACAACCGGTTCACGGTTTCGCCGCGGAAACGTCGGCCGCTCTCATTATTGGCGTCGCCGATCATTTCAGCGCACCTATCAGCACGACGCACACGATTTCCGGCGCCATCTTCGGAGTCGGCGCTGCCAAGCGACTGGCGGCCGTTCGCTGGGCGGTTGCCGAACGAATGGTCGTGGCCTGGTTTCTCACGTTACCCGCGGCGGCCCTCGTGGCGGCGATCACCTACGGCGCGCTGCGGCTGTGTGGTCTCGAATAGCCACCGGAACGCCGGAGGTTTCCCGGCATCGCGACGGACGCACCTGTGATGGCAAGGTGTTTTCGAATACCGCATGACACATGCATCTGATCGCGCAGTCACCCACGCCTACTTCCGTGTGGGTTTGACATTCTTTCGAGTTGCGATCGCGTTCGACGGAGTTCCGCTTGGCAAGTCTGCACGCTCGCGAGAGTGGTTTGTCAATTCTCTGTTTACGCGATCTTAATCCTGTCGCGTAATGCATTGACACCTAGTCGTAGGGTAGTGACACCATAATTCGCGTCCTATACTAGCTAGCGTGTTGGCTTTGGTAGTTTTTGATACCTACGTAAGAATCTAGGATTAGGGAGTCGTTCGCCATGCCCAGAGGCGTAAAAGCAGGTGTGAATCTTAGTGAGTCGATTCGCGAGTATCTGAAGATGGTTCCGAAGGCGAGTCCGACGGAAATCAAGCAGGCGCTGGCCGCGAAGGGAATCAAGGTTTCCGACAGCTTGATCAGCGCGGTGAAGTATCGCAAGACGACCGGCAAGAAGAAAAAGGGACGCAAGAAAGGTCGGCCGGCTGGCGCAGCCACGGCCACCAAGAAGGCCGCTGCCGCCGCAGGCAGCAGCATCTCGATCGATTCGCTGGTCGCCGCGAGCAAGCTGGTGGAAACGCTGGGCGGCGTAGAGAACGCCGTGAAGGCGATCAACGTGTTGAAGAAGTTGCAGGGTTAAGAGTTTGCTTCAGGACGCGTGGTACGGTCAGGAGACCGGCCGCCAATTGCTTACCGGCCAAAACAAGTGGACGGTTACTACTGCGGTTTCGCGATTTGCGCGGTCCGCCGCACGATAAACGAAACGGCCGGCGAACGGTGTCAGCGACCGAAATGGTGGTGGCGCCGTTCGCCGCGTTTTTTTGTACATTACGCAATCGGCGAAATGCGCGATGCCGCGGAGAGACGGCGAACGATTTCGACCGGATCGCGCGTTGCCAGGAAGATGTCGCGTTGCCGATCGGACCAACTCGGGCCACCGGCCAAGCGTTGGACGTTGTCGAGATAGCCGCGGCAGTCGAGTTCGTCGGCGACCGGCCGTAGCCTCGCCAGCAGTCCGCCGACGATTTCTTCGAGCGATTGGACGCCGTGGGTGTAGGAGTTGACGAGCCGGGCGGCGGTTCCATATCGGGCGGCTCGCCATTTGTTCTGGCGGACCATCATGGGGTGGCAATCGTGCTGGTAGGCGCCTTCGTCGATGGAATCGGACAGGGCCTGGACCAGACATTGGATCAGCGCGGCGAGGGCGAGGGTATCGTCGAGGTTGCCGGGCATGTCGCACACGCGCACTTCGACGGTGCCGAAGTTGTGGTGCGGGCGGACGTCCCACCAGATTTCGCGAATCGTCTGTATGAAGCCGGTGTCGACCATGTGGCGGACCAGCCAGACGTATTCGCTCCAATTTCGCATCAGGGGCGGCAGGCCGGCGGTCGGCAGGCCCTCCATGGTTTTCGAGCGGTGCGATTGCAGGCCGGTGTCGCGGTTTTGCCAGAACGGGCTGTTGCAGCTTAACGCCAGGAGCGTCGGCAAATGTTGCATGATGCGATCGCAGATCATCACGGCCTTGTCGCCCGAGTCGACGCCGACGTGTACGTGGAGGCCGAACGTGACGAGCCGGCGGGCCATTTCCTGTAGGCTGGCGACGAGATTGTTGTAACGTTCGTTGGGCGTTACTTGTTGTTCGCGCCAGTTGGAAAAGGGATGTGTCGCGCCCCACCACAGCCGCAGCCCGAGCTTGTCGGTGGCGGCTTCGAGCGTCGCGAGCTTCGCGCGGAGGTCGGCTTCTACTTCGGCGATCGTGCGGCAGACGCAGGTGTTGATTTCGATGCAACACTGCATCAACTCGGGCTTGAACGATTGGGCGGCATCTTCGCCGAGCGCATCGAGCAGCGGTCCGATCGAACTGGAAAGGGCCATCGACTGGCCGTCGACGAGGGCCAACTCGATCTCGACGCCGACGGTCGGCTGGTCGTTGGAGGTGAACGTCAGCTTGGTCATGGCGCGTCGCCTGGGCCGAGGAGCACGGATGCGGGGTCGTTGCGCTATTGATTCCGCGAATCGTCGCGATTCGAAGGGATGTCGTCTGTTTCGTTTTTACCACAGAGAGGACTCAGGGGACACAGAGTGGGCCGTGGCCAAAACCGAACGAGCGATGAACCGCGACGACGCAAAGGTGAATACGAGGAGACTTCTGTGCATTGCCGACGCTGCGAATCTTCGCGTCACGAGAAGGTTTTATTCATTGCTTGAAAACACGGAGACACGGAGGACATGCAAACGATGAGTGATGAGTTATGAATGATGAATGGCACTTCCAATCGTAAGGTGGCATGGCCGCTCGTTCATCGTTCATCATTCATCGATCATCGTTCATCACTTTCCTTTTTTCCTCCGTGTCTCCGTGTCTCCGTGTTTCAGCATGGAGTTTGACGGTGGCGAATGGCCACTTTGCGTGGCCTTCGCGGCTTCTCCGTTAAGAAACAAACCAGCTCAACTGCGCAATGAGCGGTAGGCGTTGCCGGCACACCCGACGAGCGCGACGCGGGTTGTTATGGCTTGACGCCTTCGCGGCGCTGTTTTTCTTGGTACTTTTCATAGAGCCGCTTGTGGCGATTGTTGAGGTCGACCTGGCGGCCTTGGATGAACGCCTGTTCGACGTGAGTGGCGATTTCCAGGATGTCGCCGTCGGCGATGATGAGCGTGGCGTCTTTGCCGACGTCGAGCGAGCCGGCGCGGTCGCCGATGCCGAGGATTTCGGCGGCGGAGAGCGTGACCGACTTGAGCGCTTCGTCCGGCGGCAGGCCGAAAGAGGCGGCTTTGGCGGCTTCGTAGGGCAGGTTGCGGATGTTCGAGGCTTCGAATTTTCCGCCGTCGCAGATGCAGAACTTGACGCCGGTCTTGCGCAACCGCTCGGGCACGGTGAACGGCGTGTCGAAGGGGTCGCCGCGGCGCATGGGAAGGCGGTTGACGCTGTTGATGACGACGGGGATGTCGTGCTGCTTGAGCAGGGCGGAGCAGTGCGGCGCGTCGTAGCCGCCGACGATCACGAGGCGGACGTTTTCCTTGAGCGAGAACGCGACGGCCGCCTGGATTTCGTCGAGCGCGTCGGCGGCGACGAACAGCGGCAGCTTGCGATCGAGAACGGGGATCAGGGCGTCGAAGCGGACGTCGATGCTTGTCGTTGGTTCGGCCTGGCGGGCTTTGTGATACGCCCTGGCGTCGTCGAAGGTTTTTTGGAGCAGGGCGAGCTGTTGATTGCCGCCGGATGTCATGCGCGGCCAGTTGACGTGCATGCCGACGGGGGCGGCGAGCGTCATTTCCTCCCACGTCCACCCGTCGAGGGCGACGACGGCCGATTGGCCTTGGAGCAGGCCGCCGCGGGGCGCGACTTGGGCCAAGAGCACGCCATTGGCGCGCGTGACGGGGATCAATTCGCTGTCCGGATTGACGGCGACCTGGGCGCGGACGTTGGGATTGATGAGGCCGGCTTCGGTGTGGTCGACGGTGGCGCGGACGGCGTCGATCTCGATCAGGCCGAGCGTGGTGTTGGCCGCGATGAGGCCGGGGAATACGTGTTTGCCGGCGGCGTCGATGCGCTTGGCATTGGGCGGAATCGCGGTGTCGGTCGGGCCGACGGCGGTTAGCTTGCCGGCGTCGAAGATGACGACGCCGTTTTCGATTGTGGGGCCGCCGACCGTGTGGACCGTGGCGCCGACAATGGCGATGGGAGCGGTTTGGGGCGGGCCGGGGACTTCGGGGTTGGCTAGGGCGGTGGTTGCGATGAGCGCCGCGATGAGGAAGCAGGCTGCGGGGAACGCGGGCCTGGTTGAAACACGGAGGCACGGAGGCACGGAGAGGAGATGGCGGCGGGCGGTGCGCTGGTTGGGATTGTTGGCGGTTCTTGCGTTTTGCTTCGTGGTGGAGTTGGTTTGTTTTTTAACGCAGAGGACGCAGAGGTTCGCAGAGGGGATGTCGCGTTTGGAATCTGTCTCGTGATTGCCGATTTGACACGAATCCGCGGCCGACAACGTGATACGAAGTGTGGATTCAATGCATTTCCTCTGCGCTCCCTCTGCGTCCTCCGCGTCCTCTGCGTTGAAAAAGTACCAGCTAGTTTTTTGCTGCGGCCGGGTATTGGCGAATGGCGTGTGCATATGTGTATTTGTCGGGAGAGATGTGCGAATGAGTTCGAAAAAGTTGCGTAGGGTGCTCTGTGAGCACCTCGCGTTTGACGTCAGGTGCTTGAATGTATCGCGTCGGATGTCGGACCGTTTTTCCGAGGTGCTCACAGAGCACCCTACGAGGATTTGTCCTTACGGTTGCGTGCCCGTGCGGCAGCGGCAGTAGATGTCGGTTCGGGGCCAGAGATCTTCTTCCAATTGGTCTTGTTCGCCGGGTGGGAGCATGTCTGCGCCGCTGGTGAGGATGCGTTGGACGAGGGTGTTGCGGATGTGGGCGTCGCGTTGGCGTTGTTCGGCTTCTTCGGCGAGGTCGAAGTACTTGCGGCCGTCGATCCAGGTTTGTTCGCACCGCGAATAGCTGGAGAGCGGCGAGGCGCTCCAGACGACGAGGTCGGCGTCTTTGCCGGGCTCGAGCGAGCCGACGCGGTCGTCGATGCGGAGTTGTTGTGCCGGGTTGAGGGTGACGAACTTGAGGGCTTCGTCGGGAGCAACGCCGCCGTATTTGATTGCTTTGGCGGCTTCGGCGTTCATGCGGCGGCCGAGTTCGGCGTCGTCGGAGTTGAAGGACGTGACGATGCCGGCGCGGTGCAGCAGCGCGCCGTTGTAGGGGATCGCGTCGATGACCTCGAATTTGTACGCCCACCAGTCGGAGAAGGACGAGCCGCCTGCGCCGTGGCGAGCGATGTCGGCGGTGACTTTGTAGCCTTCGAGGATGTGCTGGAGCGTGGCGATCTGGACGTGGAATTCTTCGCAGACGCGGAGCAAAGCGAGAATCTCGTCCTGGCGGTAGGAGTGGCAATGAATCCAGCGGCGGCCTTCGAGGATTTCGACGATCGCTTCGAGCTCGAGGTCAATCCGCGGCGGCAGGCCCGTGTGGTTTTTTTTCCAGTCGGCGTGGCGGTCGCGATATTGGCGGGCGGCGAGGAATTCGTCGCGCATGATCTGCTCGACGCCCAGGCGGGTTTGCGGATAGCGGGAGCGAAAATTTTCGCCCCAGTTGCTCTGCTTGACATTCTCGCCAAGGGCGAACTTGATACCTTGCGGGGCGGTGGCGAACTTGATGTCTTCGGGGAGCGCGCTCCAGCGCATCTTGATGACCTGGTTCTGGCCGCCGATCGGATTGGCCGAGCCGTGCAGAATGTTTGACGTGGTGATTCCGCCGGCGAGTTGGCGATAGATGTTGATGTCATTGGCGTCGATGAAGTCGCCGATGCGGACTTCGGCGGTGATGGCCTGCGTGCCTTCGTTGATGCCGCCGTCGGTGGCGATGTGCGAATGGCAGTCGATCATGCCGGCGGTGACGTGACGGCCGGCGACATCGATTACGGTTGCACCGTCGGGCGTGGGGAGGTTCTGGCCGACGGCTTCGATCTTGCCTTCGCGGAGAATGATCGAGGCGTTTTCTAGCGTGCCTTGGGGGCCGCTGGTCCAGATCGTTGCGCCGCGGAGCACGACGACTTTGGGCTGCTCGGGCGGATTCTCGCGGCCGTATGCGCCGAGTGGATAGTTGACGGCGAAGGCGGCTTGCTTAGGCGACGTCTCTTCGTCGCTGTTTTTGTCTCCGTCGCTTTTTTCCTCCGATTTCTCGTCGCTCTTATCGTCTTTTGCGGCGTCCTTTTTGGCGTCGTCCTGTTTATCGTCGGGCTTCTGTTTGGCGTCGAGCTTGGGGACGTCGGTGCTCGTTCGCCGCGCGGAGATTGCGAACGCTACGCCGTCGGGCCAGAGGCCGTTGCCGGGGCCGAGCGTGCCGCCTTGGTCGGCCGCAATGGAGACGACGCCGGTGGCGCGGGCGATGCCGGCGTGGCCGAAGTCGTCGGACTTGAAGACGATCGCCAGTCGGCCTTCGTCGACAGCCACCGATTTGAGATCGACTTGTTTGTCGCCGAGGACGAGCCGGCCCTTGAGTTTTTCGGGTTCGCCGGCGAGCAGCAATTGTCCTTCTTGCGGCGGGGCGTCGGTCGTTTCGAGCTTGACCGTCCACGTGCCGCGGACGTCGAGCGGGGCGGGCGTTTTGATTTCGTAACGCGTGCCGTCGACCCAGGTTTCGAGGATCTTGGTTTTGGCGGCGAACAAATCGCCGTCGGTGATGACGAAGCTGGCCGTTTTGCCGGCTTCGACCGTGCCGAGGCGGTTGTCGACGCCGAACAGTTTGGCCGGCGCGGTGGTGAGCGCTCGCAGGGCTGACTCGCTCGACAAGCCACGCTCAACGGCGCGGCGGACGTTTTTGAGGAACGTGCCCGCGTCGCGGAGGCCGTAAGTCGAGAGCGCGATGGTGACGCCGGCGCGGTCGAGGCGGCCGGGATTTTCGGGGGCGATGTCCCAGTGCAGCAGGCGTTCGAGCGTGGCGCTCATGGCGGCTTCGGGCGTGGCGACGTCGGGTGCGCGGGGGAACGCGACGGGAAGCAGCACGGGCCGGCCGGTGGCGGCGATCGCGTCGAGGCGTTGGTATTCCTGGCCGGAGCCGCGGACGATCGCCCGCAGGCCGAACTCGCGGGCGACGCGGTCGGCGCGGAGGAAATAGAGTTCGTTCGAGGCGTCGAAGATGATGGGCAGCTTGCCGTCGACGACCGGTTCGAGCGCGGCCAGGGCGTCGTTGCGCTCGGGGCGCGGCAAACGCGAATCGGCGGCGGCCGCTTTGTGGGCCGATTGATACCACTGCGTATCGTAGAGGGTTTGGCGGACGAGCGTGAGCGCGCCCATCGGCGAGCCGGGATAATCCGCTGCGCCGCGACCGCGCCGCGAGACGGTGAGTTGAGCCTGCATGGCGACGCTGCTGCGAAGGATGGCCGCGCCAGTTTCTCCGTCGCCGGTGGTGACGACGGCGGCGGTTCCTTTGATGATGCCGGCGCTGGGGACGGCGAGCCGCGCGGCGATGCCCTGGCTGCGGAGCGTTTTGTTGAGCTTCTCGTCGGCCTGATAGGTGGCGGCCACGTCTGACTGGGGCGTGATATTGTCGTTCCAATGTTTTGCGCCGCCGGTCGGCGGGGCGACGTTGGTTTCGGCGTAGGCGTCGATCAGGCCGGCGTAGATCGTCTTGCCGGCGAAGTCGAGCACGCGGGCGTCGGCGGGCGGTTGGGCAGTGGCGGCGGCGGCTTCGATCGTGCCGTCGCGAACGACGACGGTTCCTTTTTCGATCGTGCGGCCGGGGGCGACGACGATTCTCGCGTTGATTAGCGCGTAGACCGATGGGACGTTTTGGCGCAGACCGTCGGCGGGGCGATTGGACGGGGCGTCGGCGGCGGGCGTCGTGCGGGCGGCGAGCGTGGTGAGGGCGGCGAGAATCAAGACGGCGGCGGTGACTGTTGCGCGCCGCGGAGTGGGCGACGTCGAATCGGCTCTGGGCATGAACGGGGTCTCGTTATGTGCTGGGCTGGGCGGCGGTTGCGGTGGGCTGGATGCGGCGGGCCGGGCTGGGTGGCTGGCGGCCGGTATCGAGCGTAATTGCCGGGCGGCGGCGGCTCAACGGAAAACCATAAAACGGGA
>JBBDYI010000297.1:0-15207 GCA_040901705.1 Pirellulales bacterium
TGCAAGTCGCGGCTGGGCGGATTGCTCAAGCACTATCATCGCAAGGCGGCGTAGCGACGGTTCGTCGGATTGCGACACTCCGCGCTCACGCCGCGCACCGTCGGCATCGATGTCGCACCAAGCACAGCCGAACGGCAATATCGCGGCATGAATGCAGCCGTTGACTCGTTTCGCCGAGCGACGAATCTCAATCCCGACGAGCCCGAAGTCGCGCGAGAACAGAAGATATCATTTCTGCACAGGGCGGTCGCCGACCGCCGCGCTGCCGCCGGCGAGAATGAGGCGGATTTCCGCGGCGATGAAAAACGAGCCGGTTATGCAAATGAGCGCATCGCGATTGGCGAGCGCTTGGGCAGCGGACCATGCCTCTTCTGGCGTCGCACACGCATGGACGCGGCCGCCAGCATGCGCACTCGCCGCGTCGAAAAGCTCCTCCGTCGGCACGCCGCGCGGATTGTTGCGATACCGGGTGAGAATCACGTCGTCGAACCGAGGGACGAGCTGCTCTAACATGCCGCGGTAGTCCTTGCACTTCGTGGTGGCGAACACCAACACGCGGCGGCGGGCCGAAAAGCATTCGTCCAATGCGCGGACGAGCGCTTCGACCGCCGCGACGTTGTGCGCCGCGTCGAGCACAACCGTCGGTTGCCGCGAGACGACTTCCACGCGAGCCGGACATCTTGCCGACGCCAAAGCGGAGCGAATCGCGTCGTCAGAGAACTGCCAGCCCAACTGCCGCAATTCGCAAATCGTCGCCAAAGCGACCGCGGCGTTGGCGGCCTGATGATTGCCGACGAGGCCAAGCGCGGCGGCCTGAATCTGCCAGTTCGGCCCACCGCCGCGATGCCAAAAGTCGATCGTGCCCGGCCGCGGATCGTCGTCGAGATGATGCGGCGGGCAATAGTCGACGGCAAAATCGCGACCAAGCTCGACCAGCGAACAGTTCCACTCGCCGGCGATGCGGCGGATCACTTCCCGCGGTTCGTCGGTCGTTACACCGCTGACGACCGGAACGCCGGACTTGATGATGCCGGCCTTTTCATAGGCGATTTCCGCCAGCGTGTTCCCCAACTGCTCCATGTGGTCGAAGCTGATGCTGGTAATGACACTCACCAGCGGCTGGCAGACGTTGGTCGAGTCGAGTCGCCCGCCAAGGCCGACTTCGAGGACTGTGGCGTCGACGCCACGGCGGGCAAAATGGAGCAGAGCCATCGCCGTCGTGACTTCGAAGTAGGTCGGCCCGTGCCGACCGGCGGCAGACTCTTCCGCGTCGAGCCCGGCGACGACCGGCCGCACACTCTCAACGAGCGACGCAAGTTCGTCCGCCGAACAGGACTGGCCGTCGACGGCGAACCGCTCTTCGACGCGGTCGAGGTGCGGCGACGTGTAGAGGGCCGTCCGCTTGCCGGCGTGCGAAAGCATCGACGCGATCAGTGTGGCGGTCGATCCCTTACCTTTGGTCCCGGCGACGTGGACGATTCTTTGCCCAACGTGCGGCGAGCCGAGCCGGGCCAGCAGTTCGCGCATCCGGTCGAGCCGAAAATTGGCCTCCCGATACGGAACGACCGCTTGCCGCTCGTAGTTGACGCGGCCGAGGAGAAAGTCGAGAGCCGCCCGATGGGCCGAGGGCATCGCTGGAGTGTCGAGCAGAACCGTAGCCATGCGAATCGTCGGCCGCTGTCGCGACGCAGATTGCGGTGCGAGATGCAATAAAACACCTGTAAGAGGCGAACTGCACGATTCTACTCAGTCGGTGCGCAAATGTCTTGGGGCCGCGTTCGCTATTGCCGTGATGCCCGCCGGAGACGATTGGATGACGCCGTAGCTGAAGACACTGTAGCAAACGCCGGTTGGCAAATGCTTGCCACCACTCCCACCACCGCGCATGATACGGGCATTCGCGTGCGACCAATCTAATCGGCGCACGGCCAGACGGGTAGACAGCCGAAAATCACGCAGGATCAATAGGAGCCGACCCATGACACGCCACCGCCCCTCACTTTACTCCGTCGCGACCTTGACGTGCCTCTTCGCTTTGGCCGCAGCCGTCCGCGGCGACGAATTGACGGTCGTCGGCGACGTGCCGGAGCAAGCGTTCGAGGCCCAGGTGAAACGAGTCGTCGCCGCGCTGGATTTTGTCGGCGCGCCGCTGACCAAAGAACAGGCCACGGCCGTCGAAAAGGCGATCGAGGGCAAGGATTCGCCCGCGGCGCTGCAAAAGCTGCTCGATCCGCTGTGTATGGTTGAGGTGACCGTCAATGCGGAATCGCGAGTGAGGGTCGCTGCCGGTCCGGCGGCGAAAAAGCTGGTGCAAAACGGCTGGACGGTGTTTCTGGTGAAGGTCGTGAACGAAGGGGGCGTCACGGCGACGCTCGCTTGCAAGAGTCCGAACGCCGCACCGCTCTATCAACGTTCGAGCGGCAGCCCCGACCCGAAACCGTCGGTCAAGGAAAGCGATGTGCCACATCGCTGGCTCGACGTGAGCATGCTGGATAAGCAGCCGCTCAACGCCCGCCTTTCCGGCTTGCTGGTCGAGTATCGCATAGTTGAGTTGTACGCCCGCTCCGCAGGAAAGCACGAAGCGAAGCTGGCGTTCGATGTCGGCCAAGGGACGCAAGACCTGGGATTTCGCAACGAGGCGAACATCTTGTTCGACGTGGCGGCAGGCGTCGACGTGACGCTCAACGTGATCGACGACGACGGCACGCCGACCACCGGGCAGTTCGTATTCCGCGATCCGCGCGGCCGGGTTTATCCGTCGCGCTCGCGGCGGCTGGCGCCGGACTTTTTCTTTCACGATCAAATTTACCGCCACGACGGCGAAAGCATCTCGCTGCCATCGGGGCAATACGAAGTCGAATTCACGCGCGGACCGGAGTATATCATCCAGCGCCGCACCCTGGTCGTCGGCGATAAGCCGCAGCAGAAGGAAACGTTCCGCTTGAAACGCTGGATCAAGCTCGCCAACTACGGCTGGTTTTCCGGCGACCACCACGTCCACGCCGCCGGCTGTGCGCATTACGAAGCGCCCGCCCAGGGAGTCCAGCCCGAAGACATGATGCGGCACATTTTGGGCGAAGACCTCAACGTCGGTTGCGTGCTGTCGTGGGGACCGTGCTGGTATCACCAGAAGCAGTTCTTCGAAGGGCACGTCAACAAACTCTCGACCCCGCGGTACTTGATGCGGTACGACGTCGAAGTGTCCGGCTTTCCCAGTTCGCACGCCGGGCATTTGTGCTTGTTGCGGCTCACGGAGGACGACTATCCCGGCACGACGCGGCACGACGAGTGGCCAAGCTGGGACCAGCCGATTCTCGCCTGGGGCAAGAGCCAGGGCGGCGTCGTCGGTTTTTCACATAGCGGCTGGGGCCTGCAAGTGCCAGGCGATCAACTGCCCAACTACAACATGCCCAAGTTCGACGGCATCGGAGCCAACGAGTACATCGTCAACGTCACCCACGACGTCTGCGATTTCATCTCCGCGGTCGATACGCCCAGCGTGTGGGAGCTGAACATCTGGTATCACACGCTCAACTGCGGGTATACCTGCCGAATCAGCGGCGAGACCGACTTCCCCTGCATCTACGGCGACCGCGTCGGCTTGGGCCGGGCTTACGTCAAACTCGACAAAGAAGGCCCGCTCGATTTCGACGCCTGGGTGCAGGGAATCAAGGACGGGCGAAGCTACTGCTGCGACGGGTTGGCCCATTTGCCCGACTTCAAGGTGAACGATCTGGGAGTCGGCGAGAAGGGCGACGGCGGCCGGCCGAGCGTGCTGGCGGTCAAGAGCGGCGAAAAGCTCAAGATCACGGCTCGCGTGGCCGGAATGCTGGCCGAAAAACCCCGCGAAGACATCCGCAAGCGTCCCCTCGATCAGAAGCCCTATTGGCACATCGAACGGGCCCGCGTGAGTGACTCGCGGCGGGTGTTGGTCGAGTTGATCGTCAATGGCAAAAGCGTCGAGACGAAGGAGATCGACGCCGACGGCATGTTGCGCGACGTAGCGTTCGACTACACGCCGGAAAAATCGAGTTGGGTCGCCCTGCGAATCTTCCCGGCCGCTCACACGAACCCGGTGTTCGTCGAGGTCGACGGCCAGCCGATCCGCGCAAGCAAGAAGAGTGCAAAGTGGTGCCAGGACGCCGTCGACGTTTGCTGGAACAGCAAGCAGGGCGCGATCCGCCAGGGAAAGGAACGCCAGGAAGCACGGGCGGCTTACGACGCAGCGCGCGCGGCGTATGCAAAGATTATCGAAGAATCGGCGGACGACTAACCGTCATCGGCGAGCCGGCGCCGCCGCGCCAACATGCCGCCAAGGCAAAACAAAACGGCGTCGAGCGATTTGACTCGCCCGACGCCGCTGGTCGAGACCGATTGATTGTCCGCTTGCGCCGTTAGAATGCGCCGCGTCCGCCGGCCGCGGCAAACGCGCCGATGGCCTTGCCGATGAGGTTGATCACGCCGTGTTCGACTTCCATGCGCGACGAAAAGCCGTTGGGAATCGGGCGAACGACCATCCGTAGGTGATCTTTGCCCTTGAACTTCGCCGCTTCGTCGGCCAGCATACCGGCGATCGGATTGTCGGCTTGCAGCGACGCCGCGAAATCGACAATCGAACCGGCAGCCACCGTGAATTCGACCGGCGAGACGCTTGTTTCGCCGGCCGCCTTCGACTTGTCGATGGCGTCCTTGAGCGTGTTCATCGCGTCGCGTCCGACGGCGACGTAAACGCTCGAATCGCCGAAACCGACCACGATGTCGAGATTGTCGCCAAACAATCGCGTCGCTTGCGGATCGGGAAGCGGCACGCTCATCGTGTGAATACGCACGCCGGCGTGCGAGTCCGCGTCGAGTTCGATTTCCGGCAAGCCGGGCTGATCCTTGAACGCGGCTACGACTTCCTTGACCGCCTTTTCCACCTTGCCGGCCTCGGCCACGTGACCGCCCGCGGCGAACGTGACCGCATCGCTCTTCAAGACCACCGAAGCCGCGCCATCGAACTTTCCGCTGTCGATCGTCGCTTCCAAGGCATCCAACGAACTGTTGATCGCGCCTTTGACCGCGGCGCGTTGCTCGTCCGTGTCGAAATCGGCATTCGATTCGAACTCCTTGAGCAATTGATCCCGCACGCTCTTCATCGCCGCGATCGTTTGATCGGCGTCTTCCTTGCTGACCTTGAACGACATGTTGTACTTGGCGGCCGCGTCCGCAAGGTGGAAGCCGGAAAAGCGCGTGGTCGCGTTTTCATATCCCGCGAACTTCTTGGCCGTCGAGCTGCCGCTCTTGGCGACCCAGTTGAAGTCCAAGAAGGTCTTCTTTTCCTTGTCGTCGACCGACCAGCCGATCGTCACGTGCTCGGTGTCGTCGATGACTTCAATCAGGTCGTCGATCGCCGACGTGGCGGTTTTCATGCGGGCTTCGAATTCTTCCTCCGATTCGCCGTCGAGACGGTCGGCCAGTTGAACGCCCGTCTTGAGAGCGCCCACGGCCAGATCTCGCAAATGTTCCGGCACGTTCTGAACCAACGCCCGAATGCAAACGTCATATTCCTTCTCCTGGCCCGCGATCATTTTTTCCGGATCGGCTGGCAGGTCTTCGAGCGATTTGAGGTCGTTGCTGACGAACGCCCAATTGCCCTGCTTTTTGGCAAACGCGCGTTCGCGGCCAAGGCGGACTTCATACGCGCCGTCGCCCGCGTCCTCGCCGCGGAGAGTCGTCATCACGGCCTTGAAATCGGTGACCGGCACGAATCCGATGATGCGGAATCCGGCCCCATCGGTCGTCACCAGGATGCCGGCCGGCTTGGTCTTATCGACGCCGCGTGCGAAGCTGACCGCGTAGGCCTTCGCGATATTGGTGAAGAACTGGCTTTCGGCCATTTCGCCCAGCGTGTCGACATTGGCGATCAGGCGGTCGACGCTGGTGGCCGTCACGACGACAACGGGCTTGGACTCTTCGGCCGTCGCCCGCGACGAGCCGCACAGCAGCAGCGCCACGGCCAACGTGGACAGTAAGGTTTTTCTCACGATCGAAATCTCCTGAGTGTGGGGATGGGCCAATGCGGCTGGTTCATTCGGCTAGTTAATTCGGCGGGGTAAGCGACCACGCGGATCAAAGCATCGCACGCTCGAACACCCGTCGCCTCGGACGGCTATACCCGCGGGCCGCCCTGCAAGTTTTGGTCACGCGGCGGATTTCCGCACGCTGAAAATCGGGGAAACCGTCGCGATTCTCCGACGCCCACGCCGGCGCTGCCGACGACGTTGGCCGGCGGTCGACGCAGTTTACTGAGCGGTCCGCGACGGCACAAGGAATCCACCGCAGTGCTAGCAAGTCCCGGCAAACAGATGTCAAGCCTGCCCCGCCCGAGAATGTGCCACGTAGGATGTCCCGCGGCGGGGTGCCGGCGGCGCGCAAAGCGATGCACACCCCACAGAGCGAAACGCAACAAGCGCCGGCGGGCAAGTGGCGAGCGCCGACAGCAGGGCGCGGCCAACCGGGGCCACGCCCATTAACGCTCGCGATACGTGATGCGACCCTTGGTCAGGTCGTAGGGCGATAATTCCACTCGCACCTTATCACCGGGGACGATACGAATGAAGTGCTTGCGCATGCGACCCGCAACGTGGGCCAGCACCTGGTGGCCCCCTTCGATTTCGACGCGGAATCGCGTGTTGGCAAGTGCCTGCGTAACCACGCCCTCGACTTCGAGAGCTTCTTCCTTTTGCGCCATATACGGCTCCTCGCGTGTCCAACTTTCCCGGTCGAGCAATACGTCCAACGACAAGCGTGAATCGTCGGCGATTCGCACCGGGCGATCGGCCACGACCACGGCGTGCTCGCCAACCGATCCAAGCAATACGATCCTCAATAGCATACCACACGGCCTAACCGAGTCCAGCCAAGACGAGGGCGAAACGCGCGAATTCGACTTTGCCGGTGGTGACAATCGTACCGCGCGGCAAAGCCTGCGGCGGCGATTTGCCGTACAAATTTTCAACGTGCCAGGGGCCGCTACTCGGGACAATTCGAGGCACCGCAACCGCAGCATCGCCATTTGGCGCCATCGTCTGCTGTCACGGCCTGCCGTCACCGCCTGCCGTCACCGTCGCTCGGCCGTGCCGCCGTCCGTCCATTCCTTTTGCGAACCTTCGATCCGTAGCGGCCCGGCGACCGGTTTGCCGTCGCGGATGACGATATATGCGTCCGCGCCCGGTACGCTGTCCCAGCGGAGCGTTGCCAGTCCGGTCGCCCGCGTCGAAACCGAGGGGCGGCTTTGTCGGCCTTGCGGGCCGACGGCGACGAGCGCATAGAAGTGCTCTCCGGTATCGTCGTCGCGGACGACGGCGGGGGCGGCGGGGCGCTCGACCGCGTGTTCGTTGAGCTTGCCGCCCCAGACCTCAAGCACGTCGTCCGGATAGGGCAATCCGCCGCCGCCGAAACCGCCGCCGCCGAGCGACATCCTGCCCTGGCCGACGACCAGGTCAGTAAGCGGTTCGCCGTGGCCGGTACGGAACGACTGCAGGCGGATGCGACCGGGGTGCGTCGTGCCGTTCCATGCCTCGCGCGGAACTTCCGAGTATTCCAGACCTTCGCCTTGCACGATCGCCATTTGCCGCCACGCGCCATCGAGCCAGACGTTCCACGAGATGTGGCCGGGAGCGCGGCGCAATGTGCCGTCGCGCTCGACGGCATGAAAGCGATCGTCGAAGGGGTCGTCGATCTCGCACTTGATCAGCCGGCTGCGGACCCATAAGCCGCCAACGGCGTCGTCCGTGACCGATCGGGCGTAAATCCCGCGGGGAATCTGTTGCTGTTCGTAGCCCTGCTCCCACGGCTGGCCGGTGTCCGAGACGATCAGCTCCTTACGCACGATCAGGCGGTCGACTTCGAGTACGCTCGGTGCGGTCTCGTTCTGCGGCTGGAGATTGACGATGCCCAGCGTCGAAGCAACCGACAACACAATCGTAACGAGGCGGTCTTTCATGTGCATTGCTCCGCTTGGAGAAAACGTGAATGAAACCGGCTGTTAATCTACAGCGCTGGCAGTCCCGTTGGAAAGAAAAGACGGCTTATGCCGCGGCGGCGAGCCAGCTTATTGTGGGCGTTGTGAATCGCCGGATGGCAAGCCAGGCATCGATGATGTCGCGACAAAACGCCGGCGTGAGCTACAGCGTCTTGAAGGGATTGCTCAACGAGTACGAGATCGTGTCCGTGGCCGCCGACGAGCCGGACGCGATCGATCGGCGCGCCCGCACTACTTCCCGCTCGACTGCCCGACCTTCCGCAGCCGCATGTGGTTCATCGCCTGGCAGCATTCGCACGGCTTTTGCTCGAACATCGCGATTGCACAAACGTCGCACCAATAATCGACCTCGTACTTGCCGTCTTTCTCGATCGCGTAGACGCCGATCACTTGCCGCATCGGCGAACCTTCGTACCGCCGCACGAGCAATTCGACGTCGAACTCGCGGAGCTTCGCGTCGACGCGAAACGCGCGGCCGCGGACGTCCTCGACGAGCGGATAGATCTCGCCGTCGGAAGTTTCCAACGCCAGCACCCGCTCCTTTGCCTCGGCCACGCCCTTGACGCCGTGCAATCGGGCCATCGCTTCTGCGGCGAACACCACACGGCCCCGCAACGACTCCACCGAATACTTCTCCGCCTGCTTGGCGGAATCGCCGCTCGCCCCGGCCGGCCTCGAATCGACGACTTGCGCGCAACCAGTCGCTGCATTGCTAGTCGCAAGCAGGAACGCCGAGGCGAACAGCGGAAAAAAAAGAACTCGCCCTCGCATGGCCAACCTCTCACCAGCCAAGGTCCGTGACCCAACCGTCATTAACCCACCCCAGCTCGCATTCATCATTCACCATTCATCATTCATCACTTCCCAACTTCCCCCCGGCCCCAACTCTACGGCAGCGCCAGCTTGATGTCGAACGACTTGGTTCCTTTGTCCTTGTCCGTAACCACGACCTTCGGCACCTCGCCAACCACGGTTCGGCCGTTTTTCGCCTTGCCGGTCGCCACAATTTTATACTCTCCCGGCGGGACGGTCTCGAACTTGTACGCCGCTTCGTCGACGAAATCGACCGGCGAAGGATCGACCGACGTGGTCGATTGCGGCGTGCCCTTGCCTTCTTCGAGCGGCACGAGTTTGAGCGTCACATTGGCGAGCGGTTTGTCGTACAGCGTCGTGATGCCCACGATCGTCACGCCGCCGCCCTTCTCCGGCATCGTCTCTTTCTTCGGCTCCTCGATGTCGACGGAATTGGATGTCCGCACCGGATTGCTTCGCCGGTCCACTTGATTGACCGCCACGGCCCAGATCGACCATCGCCCCGGTCCACCCTCGAAAGGAATCTTGATCGGAATCGCCTTGCTCTCGACGATCGGCGGCGCCGTTTCGCCCGGCGGTGGCGGTGGCGGCCAGATGAAGGCGGGCTTCGCCTGTTCTTCGTCGCTCAGTCGGTTCTTGCTGGCGGCGACGATGAAAAACTCGATCCGCACCACGCCGCCGGCGTCGAACACGGTCGGCGTCACGGTCACTTCGAGGCCCTTTTCGGCGACTGCCTTGGCCGGCGACGGATCGCCCATCGAGAGCGTCGGCGGCTGGGTGTCGATGACCACATGCCGGCGGTCTTCGCCCTTCGTCGTTTGGCCCTCCTTCAATTCGACCTCCACTGGAATCGACTCTTCGGTCCGCGACGTGTAAAAAACAAGCGCATCGCCGCCGACATGATCGCCAATGGTCGACGTCAGTGTCAGCACGCCTTCCTTATCCCAGCCCTTCTCGAACAGCAGCACGTGCTCGGCCCGCCAGGAGTCGATTTGCTTCTCGGGATTGTTGCCGTCGCCAAATCGAACGGCCACCCTGTCGGAAGGCAATCCGTCCACCTCGACGCCGACGTTGACCCGCACCTCACCCGGCCCGTCCTTCTTATACGCAAAAAAATCGCGTGGCGGCTCGACGATTCTCACGCGCGGATAGTTCTGCGTAGGCTTCACCTCGTCGTCCCGTCCGACGGCCGGCGTAAACTCGTAGATGAACGCCCGTGGATAGTCGTCGACCGTGACGAAGATCGGAATCCGCTTTTCATCTCGCCGAGGCTCCGGCGGATGCCAACCGCTCACGCCCAGGCGAATCTCGTCTTCACGCTTCTTGAGCACTTCCATCGTACGGGGCAATTGCGGATCGATCTCGACGCCGTCGGTTCGCCACTTCGCCGAAAAACCGTCGGGCGGCAACGTCGCGTCATCGCGCGGCCAAATCCGAATCTCCAGCCGCCCGCGTTGGCTGTCGTAGGTGACCTTCTGCCTCACGTAACGATCGGGATGCCGGGCCCGAAATTCGACCCAGTGATACCACACCAATTCCGGTTTGTTCTTGTCCTGAATCCGAAACACCATGCCGTGGCGGAAATCGGCGATCGGCGGCGGCGGAGCCGCGTCTTTCTTCTCGCCCGCCGGCGGCGCTGCGGCCGCGGCGGCAACCGCCGGCTTTTCCGCGCCATCGGCCGCCGGCTTCGGCGGCTCGACGAACGGAAACGTCAGCGGCGCGTTGGCCGAAAGGCTCAACTCCCGGCGAAATTCTTCCACGACGCGGAAAGACTCCGGGTCGAGCTCGCCGTTCGGGCCGACCGCTTTGATTGGGTCCGCAAATGGACGTTGAATTTCGAGCAAATCGACCCGCACGTCGCGCGTCCCCGCCTCGCCCGAAACGTTCGTTAGCTTGAAACGATATTGATCGGCCCGATTGGGAAACGGTCGCAGCAGCACGTGGAACAACCGGGCTTTCACCGCGCCGTCGCGCGACCGCAGCTTGTCGATCTCCGTCACTGGCTCGTCGTCGCCGGCCTGGTCGATCGGCACGTCGACTCCGCCCCGCACCCGATACACCGCCAGCTTCACCAACTCGCTGCCGTGCGCTTCGACGGTGAGTTCCGCCATTGTCTGGCGCTGCGGCGCGTCGCCGATGACTTCGACGACGACTTGCAGCACTGCCGGCTCGCTTTTCGTCTCGTCCACGCGATCGGCGGCCTGTTTGAGCACGATTTTCGGCAGTTCCCCTTCCGCGGCCAGCGAGATCTCGATCGGCGTGTCGAGCGGAGGACTCACGACGTCCATAATATTCTTCGCCGCGGCGGGGTTCTTGTACGAAACGCGAAACGTCGCCTGTGCCGGCGTAGGGCCGTGCCATACGTACTTCGGAATCACCGTCGTGCGGCCCGAACCGTCGGCTCCGCGCGGCGGCAGGCCGATTTTCGTCTCCGCGAACGTCACTTCGACGCGATGGGCGATCGGCGGGCAGATTCGCCGCCGCGGCAGCACGTTGTCCGTTTGCCGAACGTCCGGCGCGTCGCGACCGTCGACTAGCCGCAGGCTTCGTTCGAGATTGCACAACGCCGTGTCATCGCGGCTGCCGTCGGCGCCGCGTCGTAGTCCGACTTCGAGATTCTCCGTGAACCGGCGAACTTGCAGGCCCACCGCGCGATACGCCTGCCAGTACGCTCCTTCGTCGGATCGCGGGGCGCTGCCGCCGGCGATTCGCCGTATCTGCTCGACGTAATCGCTCAATTTCACGTCGCTCGTCCCCGCGACCGAAATCAGCGCCACGTCGCTCGGCGCCGCGCCCGTTTCGTCGCGCTGGGAAAGCCTGGTGGTTTTCAGATACAGATCGACCCACAACGCCGGTTGCATGTCCGTGATGTCGGGCGGCGGCGACGAGGCAACGTTCGCCGGCGCTTCCGAGGGCACCGTGCCAACCGCATACAAAACGCGCTGTACGTCCGGCAATTCGCGGAGGCTTTCCCGCAGGCTCCACAACCGTTCGATCGCCGCCGGATTGCTCGTCCAGTCTTTTTCCTTAAGGCTCGACCTCGCTTCGGTTTCGAGTTGCGTCGTCACTTGCTGCAATTCGCCGATGGCTGCATCGAGCGCGCGATACCGGCGGGAATCCGCATCCGGCAAGTAACCGTAATGCCGCACCTGCTCGACGACGCGAAAAGTGAGGTAGTTCTTCAGCCGCACCGCCTTTACGAAGTTACGCACGCTCCGTTGCGTTGTATCAGCCGCCGATGCGTAAGCCGCGCCACCGCGAAACGCCGCCCGCGCGCGCTTCAATTCGCCGAACACGTCGATCGAAGTCGTCGGCGAATCGCTCTCGACCTTGTCGCCGAGCAGCACGCCGTCGAGCGGCGCGAGAATCTCGGCGGCAATAAACGCGGCGTTTTCCGTCCGCTCCTCACGCTCGATTTCATATCGCGATTCGTACCACGCAACTTGACGCCGAAACTGCGCCCACAGGTGCGGAGCGTAGTCGACCGGCGACCACGAACCGGGATTCTCCTGCGGATCCTCGATTTTCTCGATCCGATTCCAAACGTCGGCAAAACCCACGCTCGTCGGCGGGCCATTCTTCGCCTCGCTTCCCGGCGGCGGTGTCGATGCCGGCGGCGGCACGACAGGCGCTACCGCGGTGGCTGGCGGGCTTGCCGCCGCCGCAGCGGGCGTAGGATTCGCCCCGTCGGCCGCCGGCGCAGCCGCCGCGTTTGCCGCTTCGGGCGGCTTGTCGTTCGCCGTGTTGCCGGCCGCCGCCGGCGCGCCCTGCGCCGGAGCAACTGGCTTGACCGCCGCATCGCCCGCGGCCCCTGGCCCTTGTGCCAACGCCATCGCCGCCAGGGCCGCCGGCAGTCTTGCGCTGCCTCGATCGCCGCGTGCCAACGATTCGCCGGCGGCCGCGCTCTCCGCCCGGTCGTGGCGGCTGTCACTGGCCACGTCGACGTCGCGATCGAAGAAATCGTACTTGAGAAAGTTGACATTCGGCACGTCTTTCGCCGCCAGTACGCCCAGTTCGCCATTGATCAATCGCGGCGTCTGCACCTCGCCCGTCCGCGAAGCCACCGTTTTTCCCACCTCCGACACGACGTAGCTTACGAACGCGCCGAGCGACAGATCTTCGTCGTCGCGCGACCGCGACGCCCCCGCGACGCCCTTCGACACGAAATGCCCGAACACCGACGTGCGGTCCGCGGCATAGATGTGCGCCTGCTCCAGCGCCGCGTGCGACGTCAGCACCCACAGCGATCGGTCGCCCGACGCCGCGACCCGCCGTTCGGCCAACCGCGGAAACTCGTTGACGAACATTCCCAATCGCGGATCGGCCACGAACGAACCGCAATCGAGCACCAGCAGTTTTTGCTTCGCGTCCAGGCCCTCGACTTGCTCGAGCAGGTCGTCCAGTCGCATCAGGCCCGGCTTCGATTCGCCGTCGGCGCGGCGGGCAAGTTCCGCCGCGTAGTCCTCGTTCCACATCAAGTACGGCTCGCCGTCGATCGACACGCCGTGCGCGCTGACGTACAGCACGAGAAACTCGACGTCGCCGAGGTTCCACTTATCCTTGAGCGGCGCGGTGAGCGACTCCACGAGTTTTTGCGCGGTCAGCTTGGACTTACCGCCATCGGCGATATTGGCCACCGTAAACTGATTCGGAAAAATCCGTTTGCCGAGCGGCGCAAATTCGCGGCTGTACACGCCGCGCGACGTCGCCACCGGCGGGGCCAGCGTAGCGACCTCCACCTTGGCCGGCTCCCGCAGCGTCGGACCATAATCCTCCGCGAGATACGCGAAGTACACCTTCTGCCCGCGCGGAATCAAATACCAGATCAACACCCCGATCAGCACGAACGTCAACAGCGTGAAGATCAGCCGTTTGACGCCGCGAGCGGCGGTAGACGTTTGGCCCGCTTCGCGCTGCTTCCAATGCCGGCGAGCGGCTTCCGTCGGACGGCGCCAGTCCTTTGCCATGATTCGAGCCTCGGCAGCGAATAAGAAAACGAAAAACGTGACGCGCAGGTCGAACCGCGCGAGCCACGCCCGCGCGGTTCGGTATAACACTTGGCGACAGGCCGGACAAGCGAAGCCGGAACCTCCAAAGCGATCGGCCGCCACCACCGTACAGCGGCGCGCCCTGGCTTGCCGGCCAACAACTCGTCATTCAATCTTACGCGGCCAATCCGGCGCGAACGCCGATGGTGCGATGCTGCGAAAACGGCCCAATAGTACGATCCGGTTTTGACGACGGAAATGGTCGTGACGTTCCGCGCTTCGACGCGGGCTTGTAGAGCCATTGGCAGCGTGCTATGGTGCAACAGCTTACGACATAAGCCCTTTGGTCCGTTGGCTTTCGCGACGGTTTCCGCGGCGCGATGTTGCGGTCGTGCGAGGCCGACTAGAGGGGCGCGGGGCGCGGATGTCGTGAATTCTCTCACGCCGATCCTTGAATCGTCCCCGCATCCCTCGAGTCCCACACTCCGAATCCCGCACGCGCATGAAGAACTTGCCCGTCCATTGGTCCGAAGGCATGTTCTTGCGGCCGCACCATTTTCAGGCGGCCGATCGCTTTTGGAGCGAGCAACTCGACGCCTCGGAGCGGTGGGACCATCCCTACAACTACGGCGTCCGCGATCTGGAGATCAGTCCCGCGGCGATCGAGAACTTCCAGGTCGAAGTCACCTCGTGCCAGGCCCGCATGCGCGATGGCACGTTGATTTCCATCGAACCGAACGCCGGCCTCGACCGTGTCGATCTCCGCAAAGCGTTCGAAACGCGGCAAACCGTCAAGGTGTTCCTTGCTGTGCCGCGCCTCAAAATCGGCGCCGTAAACGTCGCTCAAGGCGTCCCCGGTGGCCGACCGCGCTACGCCGCGGTCAATCAGCCGCAGCAGGACGAATCGCAAGGCGGCAACGACCAGGACATCGGATATCGCACGCTCAACGTGCGGTTGATGCTCGAAGGAGATGAAACCGACGGCTACGAGTTGTTGCCGATCGCGCAAATCGAACGCGCGGGCGAGCAGCAAGCGTTCCCACAGGTCGACAAGAACTACTTTCCGCCGTTGCTGGCCATCGAGGCCTGGGGACCGCTCGGGCTGGAGATCGTCCGCTACCTGTACGACAAGATCGGCAAGCGCATCGAACGGCTCGCCGCCCAGGTGACGAACCGCTCGATCAATTTCGCCAATCAAGACCCCGTCGATCTCGCCCGGCTGTTCATGCTCGTCGAGTTGAACCAGGCGTTCGCCACCTTGGGCACGCTGGCGTTTTCCAGCGGCCTGCATCCGTTCATCGCGTATACGGAATTGTGCCGCCTCGTCGGGCAGCTTGCCGTGTTCAACGAAAAGGAACGCCGCGCGCCGCTCGATATTCC